>NZ_CAXWGV010000005.1:0-96374 GCF_964266725.1 Tessaracoccus sp. O5.2
ATCGTCAGCTCCATCCGTGATGGTGCTCACGCGGAGGTCCTCACCCGAGGCAACGACACACCTAACCGGAGGTTTCTACCCGAGGCAACGACCCCGCACAAGCGGAGGTTTCTGATGAGTCAACTCGACATCCTGCTGAGACGCGTGGAGTTCGCTACGCTTTGACGCAAGAACGTGCTCCGGGGTCGGTGAAACTCCGAACCGGCGGTGATAGTCCGCGACCCGGCGGCTCCTTGTGAGCCAATGGTTGAACCGGTGGGATTCCGGTACCGACGGTTAAAGTCCGGATGGGAGGCGCACGCGGTTCGTGGCATTGCCGCGCGCCGACGCTCCGGCGTTGGCGGGTCCGGCTTCGCTGCGCGCTGGCATGTCCCTGCCCCGGAGTCGTCACACGAGACGACGGAGGGGCAGATGAGTCCGACCATCCTGGAAGACCGGCGATCAGCCGATGCGACCACAAGCGCGCACGAGAGCGCCATGGACCGTGCCCTCATGCTCGCCGCCCGGTCCCCGCGGGCCGACCCGAACCCACGCGTCGGCTGCGTCCTGGTCGACGATGACGGCCGGATCGTGGGCGAGGGCTGGCACCATGGCGCCGGAACGCCGCACGCCGAGGTTGAGGCGCTCAGCGGCGCCGGTCCGGACGCCGCGGGCGCCACTGCGTACGTGACCTTGGAGCCCTGCAACCACCATGGCCGCACCGGTCCCTGCGCCGAGGCGCTGCTGCGCGCCGGCGTCCGTCGCGTGGTGTACGCCCAGGCCGACCCGAATCCGCCCGCGTCCGGCGGCGCGGCCACGCTGGCCGCGGGTGGAGTGGAGGTGCTGGGCGGCGTCCGGGCAGCGGAAGCGGCCCTCCTCAATGAGGCCTGGACGTTCTCGGTGACGCACGGGCGTCCTTTCGTCACCTGGAAGGTTGCGGGCACCCTGGACGGCCGGACCGCCGCCGCGGACGGCACGTCGGCGTGGATCACGGGCCAGCCCGCCCGGCTCGACGTCCATCGGTTGCGGTCCCGCTGCGGGGCGATTGTCGTCGGGACGGGGACGGTGCTGGCCGACGATCCCCGCCTCACCGTCCGCCGCCCCGACGGCACGGAAGCGCCCCGGCAACCCATCCGGGTGGTCGTCGGACGTCGCCCGATCCCCGCTGACGCCCGTGTCCTGTCGCCAGACGCGTCCACGCTGCTGCTCGCCGACGACCCGGCAGGTGTCCTGGCACGCCTGCAGGAAGCCGGTGTCCGTCATGTCTGGCTGGAGGGTGGGGCCACCCTCGCCGCGGCGTTCGTCACCGCCGGCCTGGTCGACGAGATCGTCGCCTACCTCGCGCCCGTCCTGGTGGGTTCCGGCTCCCCGCTGGTCGGCGACCTCGGCGTCGCCACCCTCGCGGACGCCCACCGGTACGCCCTGGTCGATGTGCGTCGTCTGGGCGACGACGTCCGGCTCACCCTCCGCCCCCTCCCCGATCTTTCAGAACCCCAACCGAACTCTGGCAAGGAGTGATCATGTTCACCGGCATCATCGAAGAACTGGGCGAGGTCGTCGAGATCCGCCACCTGGAGGACTCCGCCGTCGTGACCGTCCGCGGTCCGCTCGTCACCTCCGACGCCACCCACGGCAGCTCGATCGCCGTCAACGGTGTCTGCCTCACCGTGACCGGCCTGGACGGGGACCTGTTCATGGTCGACGTCATGGCCGAGTCACTCCGGCGAACATCGCTGGGCGGCCTCACCCCGGGGGACCGGGTCAACCTGGAGCGGGCGATGGGGTCCGACGGCCGGTTCGGCGGGCACATCGTGCAGGGACACGTCGACGGAACGGGCCGCATCCTGTCCCGTACGCCGGGCGAGCAGTGGGAGGTGGTCGAGATCTCCTGCCCAGCCGAGGTGCAGCGCTACCTGGTCGAGAAGGGCTCGGTCACCGTCGACGGCGTGTCCCTGACCGTGTTCGACATCCGGCCGGACCGGTTCACGGTCTCGCTGATCCCGACCACGCTCGAGCTGACGACCCTCGGTCCCGCCGCTGTCGGGGCGGTCGTCAACCTCGAGGCGGACATCCTCGGCAAGTACATCGTCGCCCACCTCGAGCGTCTCGAACTTGGCGCCCTGCGGGAGACCACCCATGCCTGAGTTCGCCACCATTCCCGCAGCCCTGGACGCGCTGCGCGCCGGCCGTCCGGTCCTGGTCCTCGACGACGCCGACCGGGAGAACGAGGGGGACGCCATCTTGGCGGCCTCGACGGCGTCCGCCGAATGGGTCGGGTGGATGGTGCGGCACACATCGGGCTACCTGTGCGCCCCCCTGCCCGTCGACTGGGCCGACCGTCTGGGCCTGCCCCTCATGGTTCCCGACAGCGCCGACCCGTTGCGGACCGCGTACACCGTCAGCGTGGACGCGGCGTCCGGGGTCACGACCGGGATCTCGGCGGCGGACCGGGCCACCACGCTCCGCGTCCTCGGCAACCCGGACGCCGCGGCGTCCGACCTGATCCGGCCCGGGCACGTCCTGCCACTGCGCGCCCGGCCCGGCGGGGTCTTCGAACGGCAGGGGCACACCGAGGCGACCGTCGACCTGTGCCGGCTGGCCGGCCTGCCGCCCGTGGGCGTGATCGGTGAACTCGTCCACGATGCGGGTGAGGTGATGCGGACGCCCGACGTCGTCGCCCTCGGCGCGGCCGAGTGCCTGCCCGTCATCACGATCGCGGACCTGGTCGCCTGGCGCGACCTGTACGACCGCGTCACGCTGGCCGCCGTAACGACGCTGCCCACCGCCCACGGGACGTTCGCGTTGCACGGCTACCGGGACCGGCGCACCGGCGCCGAACACCTCGCCTTGATCAGCCCACGCGGCCTCACCACCGATGGCGCGGCACCGCTCGTCCGCCTCCACTCCGAATGTCTCACTGGGGACGCGTTCGGTTCCCGCCGCTGCGACTGCGGCCGCCAACTCGACGAGTCCCTCGCCGTCATTGCCCGTCAGGGGGGTGTCGTGATCTACCTGCGAGGTCACGAGGGGCGCGGCGTGGGGCTGCTCGCGAAGCTGTCGGCGTACGCCCTCCAGGACGTCGGCGCGGACACCGTCGACGCCCAAACCCTGCTGGGCCTACCGGTCGACGCCCGCGAATACGGCGCCGCCGCCGCCATCCTGACCGCCCAAGGGGTGGTCCGGGCCGAACTGCTCACCAACAACCCGGCCAAGGCCGACGGCCTGCGCACGGCGGGGATCGACATCACCGGCCTCCGTCCGCTCATCGTGGAGCCCAACCCCGACAACGTGCACTACCTGTCCACCAAGCGCGAGCGGATGGGCCACCGCCTACCCACCGCGTCCACCCTCGTCCAGGAGGCCTGATGGCTGGCTCCGGCACCCCCCACCTCACCGTCGACGGCCGCGGCCGACGCATCGCCGTCGTCGCCTCGTCCTGGCACGACCTCGTCATGAACTCTCTCGTCACCAACGCAGTTACCACGCTGGAACGGGCCGGCGCGACAGTCACGGTGGTCCGCGTCCCGGGCACGTTCGAGCTGCCGGTCGCCTGTGCCCGCCTGGCCCACCACTTCGACGGGCTGGTCGCGCTCGGTGTCGTCATCCGGGGCGGGACACCCCACTTCGACTACGTCTGCGCAGGCGCCACCCACGGCATCGTCGACGTGATGACCCGCACTGGAACGCCCGTCGGTTTCGGTGTCCTCACGTGTGACACCGAGCAGCAGGCGCTCGACAGGGCTGGGCTCCCCGGATCACCGGAGGACAAGGGACGCGAGGCGGCCGAGGCCGTCCTGGCCACCCTCTCTGCGCTGACCGCCGCGGTGCCCTGATCCTCCTACCATTGCAAGCGCCCGGACACCCGGAATGGCCGCCGGTGAGCCGTTCGATCGTCTGCGCGTGTCACCACGTTCAAGGCGTGCGTGGCAGCTGGGCGACGTCCCTCACCTCTCCGATTGCTCGCTCGACGACGTCCTCGAGGATCGCGGCACCGATCGTTTCCTCACCGTCGACGACGAGCGCGAAGTGGGTGCCGCCCGCCTGCATGGCGGCCACGGCGGCCTCCAGGGGGGCGTCCTTCGCGATGGTCGCCAGCGGGCGGAGAAATGGACCGCCCGGCGCCACCCCGGTCGAACCCGCCACCAGTGGGGTCGTCGTCGACCGCACGCCGCACCCGGTCCCTGTCATCAAGGGTGGTGGCGACGTCTGGTCCGCCGACGTGGACGTCCGACTCTGGATTCGGCGGACAGGGACGATCCGTAGCGCCAGTCTCCTGGTGGCTTCGCGGCGCCCCTGTCCGCGAGGAGGAGCCGGAGCCCGTTAGGACGGATGTCGTGTTCGCTCGCCGCCGCCAGGAGGACGCCAATGAACCCCGAGCCACACCACCATGTCACCGGGACAGGATTGTGGCTCCAGGAGGCCGACGTCCACGGCGTCCTGCGCCGACGCGGGGCAAGTCGTACACCGAGATCGCCGAGACTGTGGGAGGTGTGACATGGAGGCCGTCGCTGTCACGTGCGTGGTTGCCCGAGGGCTCGTGGACGCCCTGGAGGCACTCCTCTTGAGCCTGCCTGGTCGGCGCCGCTCTGCTGGCAGCGTTGCGGTGAACGCCGGGTGGGTTGGGGCTGCGACGCTTGGCGGTCGTCGGCCTATGCTGAAGGCAGTCTTGGACGCGAGGTCCGCGCGGCCTTGGCTCCGGTGCTATTCCCCACGTATTCCCCACGACAAGGTGACGAAGTGGCAATCAACCCACATAAGACCTTGTCAGGGGGCCATTATCGGCTGATAGAAGAGAGCTTCAACTCCTCTCTCGCGCACAAATAGTGCCTCTGACTAGGGCAAATACCGGGAATCGGCGAGAGGTGAAAACCTCTCGTCGATTCTCTGTTTCTGGGGTGTAGCGCCTTTGGCAAGGGGTGATACCTGGGGAAATGGTCCACGTTGCGTTGGAGGAGGGGAGCCTCGCCTTGTTGGTGAGGGCTCATTCCCCACGGTTCCCGACTGTGGTGATAATGCCGGATCCAGGGTCCGCTCGCCTCTGTGGCGCGAGTCGTGACACGATCCTGAAGGTCCACAAACTGGATGCCGAGCCGAGCGGTGGGAGCGCTGCCGGCGGTGGTGGGCCGATTGAGGCTCCGACTGGAGATCACTCCAGGGGCCAGGTGAAGTTCCTGCGCAAGTACGCCGCGTTCACGCTGCCCGTGATCGACGAATCACTCCTCGACCCGCCCGACGAGAGCACCCGCAGCATGCTACTGGAACTCCTCGAACGCCGCTGCGACGCCGTCTCCACCGTGTTCTGCACCCAGCGCGCGAAGAACGACTGGCACCACAGACTCGGCTCCGGCATCCACGCCCCCGGCCCCCAACCCCACTCCCCGGGCTACTCAACCGCGAAAGCCAACGGCGCTCAGACGGTCAGATACTCCGGCAGCCGGGTCGCCGGCGGCGTGCACGATGTTGTCGACGCCATGCGGCGATGGCCGTGACCGCGATGGCGACTTCGCCGGTGGAGTCGGCGGTGTGCGGCGCGCCGAGGCCGCGGACTAATATCGGCCACTTGAGTCGGCGTCCGGAGGACTCGGCGCCTCCGCCCGAGCCGCAGGGGGCCGACGGATTGACTTGCTGATTCGGGCAACTGGGGTTTCGAGGGCTGGTGGTACCCCGTGATCATTCGTGGGGTTGAAACGCGAAGCATGTTTCATGAATACCGTAACATTCGAAGGGGACATCCCTGCTAACCTCGATCTTTCATGACGGGCCTGTGTGGGGCTGGTCGGCGCCGGTGGCGTCGGGGTTGTTCTGATTCTTGCAGGTGGGTGTGACAAGACTCCGCTTGACGTTTGCGGTGCGGGTTTCCAGGCCGAGAGCTTCGTGATTCAGAGGGTCGTGTGGAGGTCTGGGGGTCAGGTGGCGGGTGCCGGGAGGTTTCGGAGTCGGCCGATGCTGTCGATGATCAGCCCACTCCAGGGGGATTGCTCGGTGAGGTGGACGACGACGCGGCGGGCTCTTCTGGCGAGGGTCGCGGGGATGGTGTAGAGGCGGTAGCGGAGCCGTTTCGGTTCCCAGCGTCGGGCTTCATGGCCGGCCAGGGCCAGCATCCCGCTCCAGGCCTGCAACTCGGAGGCGAGTGCGACGATCTGGCACCAGATCCGATTCTGGTTGAACCCGTGGAGGGGGAGGTTGGTCAGGCCGGTGTCTTTCGCGATCCGGATGCGGTCTTCGCAGCGGGCTCGGCGACGATGCCGCAACTCGAGCTGCTGCAGGGTGCCGAGGGTGGTGTTTGTGGCGAAGGCGGTGAGTCGGTAGCCGTCGACGTCATCGAAACGCAGCTGAGCGCCGGGGTGAGGCCGTTCCCGGCGGACGATCACCCGCATCCCGGTAGGCCAACCCGACAGGTTGAGCAGTCCGGTGAAGTCGGCCAGGTCGGCCCCTTCCCGCGGCTGGTTGTCGGCGTTGAGGGCGGGGACCCAGACCCAGTCGGGGACCTGCTGGTAGAGGGCGCCGGTGTCGAGTGGGAGCGTGAATCCCACCGAATAGGCGACGCGGTGCTGAGCGAGCCAGGCGGTGAAGTCCTTCGTGCCGCCGGCGCCGTCCGCGCGGACCAGGACCCTGCGCCCGGGGCGAGGGTCGCGGTCGGGGAGCTGCGCCAACGCCTGCTTGGTGACGGTGATGTGATCGGTGGCGGTGTTCGAGCCGGCGTTCCCGGGGCGTAGGTGGACCACCAACGCTTCGCCGGTGCCCTCGGGGCCGTGGTCGGCGAATGCCATCAACGGGTGGAACCCGAACCCTCGCTTGAACGTCGGCGCCGCGCGCTGTTTCTCCGAGTGGGCGGTGATCAGGGACGCGTCGAGATCGATCACCACAGGATCCTCGGCAGTGGCTGCATGGTCGGGGGCATGCTCACCGGCCAGGGACCAAGCCCTGGCGCGGGCCTGCTGCCTGGCTCCGGAGATCGCCTTGATGGCCTTGTCTGCATCCTCGGCCAGGGCGGCGATCAGGCGGGACACGGTCGGGTCCGACGCCACCGGGCCGTAGACCCCTGGTTCGGCGCGCAGGGTGGCGAGGTCACTCAACGCTTCACCGCCGAGCACCAGCGACAGAGCCAGATCGCAGATGATCTTGCCCGGGTCGTGGATCGCCAACGGTTTCCGCCACCGGGACAGCGCCTCGGACAGTGCCCGGTCGAGGCCGGCGGCGCGGATGGTTTCGGTCAGTAGGATCCCGCCGGCCTGGCCGACCGCGGTGACCTTGGCGGTATCGACATGAACCCTGGGATAGAAGCCGGTACTCTTCACCTCGAAGGTGCTCCTCTTCTTGGTTGCTGTGTTCTCTTGACAAGTCACATCATCCCAAGTCAGGGGCACTTTCGCCATCTCAGGCCGCTACAGTCCACCCACCGTCATGAAAGCGCGAGGCTAACGAGGACCTTCACCCACTTGATGGAAGGCCATGCCTGACTATTTCCGCGCTGTCGCACTCGATTTCGACGGCACTCTGACAGACGGTGAGCGACCCGCCCCGGCCGTGCTCGCTGCCCTCGGCGAGGCGCGAGCCGGCGGGCGCCGCCTCGTGTTGGTCACCGGCCGCACACTGCGTCACCTGCGGGCGGGCTTCGCCGATGTGGACAACTGGTTCGACGCAATCGTCGCCGAAAACGGCGCGGTGCTTCACACCCAGGAGGGGTCGCAGGTGCTGGCTCAGCCGATCGATCCCGCGTTGGCCGACGCGCTCGCCCGCCGCGGGGTCCAGGTCGACCGCGGGCAGGTACTCCTAGGCTGCTCGGCGACCCACGACCACCTGGTTCTGGAGGAGGTCCGTCGACTCGGAGCCGACTACCAACTCACGCGGAACAGCCGCGCACATCGCAACCGGCCGACCTTGCCCGCACCGCCACCCGCGCCGAAGCCGCTCGGCCCGGCTTACTGGCCGGGATCCTCGCCCGCACCCCTCGACCCGGCGCCGCCATGACCGGGCAGAGGGTCGGGGTGGCCGCTGCCGGTGCGACAGGAGGGCTCCTGATCGCCGTCGCGGGGGGCGCGGCCATCAGCGCCGTCGCCGCCCCGCTCCTCGCCGAAGCCCTGACCGCGGGTGTCGATTTTGATGCCCTTGCCGGCTCGATCGACCTGGAAGGCTTCACCGGCGGTCTCGAGGACCTCACCGCCGGGGCCGCTGACCTGGCCGGCGGGGCAAGCGATATTGCTGCGGGGGCAACCGAGCAGGTCGCCGGATTAGGAGAGGACATCACTGGCTTCGGGGAGCAGCTCTCCAACCTTGAGATTCCCGGCTGGGGAAGACTCTTCGGGAGTTGAGCGGCGCCAACCAGGCCCAGCACGTCAATCGCTGGCCGGGCAACAGACACCCACCGAGTCGCTCGTTGAGCCAGTGGTCCAGCGGATTGCCCCGACGAGAGCACCCGCAGCATGCTCGTGGTACTCCTCGAGCGCCGCTATGACGCCGTCTGAACCGTGTTCTGCACCCAGTACGCGAAGAAGGACTGGCACCACGGGCTCGGCTCCGGTGTCCACGCTGCCGCGATCATGAACCGCGTCGTCCACAACACCATCAGGATCGAGACCGGCGGCACCAACATGCGCGAACACACCGCCACCGCATGAGCCACAGCCGGTGAGCGTCACCCGACCACCGGTGGCGCTCACCGGCACTACCCCACAGCGCCCAACCCCACTGCCCAGTGGCGCTGGGACGGAGCGGGCCACGGATCAGGGGAGATCAGCTTGAATCGCGGCGTTCCAGGACTGCAGCGAACGCACCCCCGGGGTTCCTTGGCGCAGGGATTCGACGCCCTGCACGCACGCCGCGAGGGCCTGGGTCGTGGTGACGCAAGGCACGCCGGCGCGGATGGCCGCGCCGCGAATCTCCCAGCCGTCCTGTCGGGGGCTGCCATGGAGCGAGTGGCCGTGCGGCGTGTTGACCACGAGGTCGATCTCGCCTGCCGCGATGGCCTGCACCACCGTCAGCTCACCGTTGGGACCTGGACCTTGCGACGCTTTCCGGAGCACAGTGACCGCAACATCGTGGCGACGCAGCACCTGTGCCGTGCCCTCGGTGGCCAGGATCCGGAACCCGAGGTCGGCGAGCCTCTTGATCGGGAAGATCGCGTGCCGCTTGTCGCGATTCGCCACCGAGACGAACACCGTCCCAGTCGTGGGAAGAGCGGAGAACGACGCGGCCTGGCTCTTGGCAAAGGCGGGGCCAAAGGCCGCATCGAGCCCCATGACCTCGCCTGTGGATCTCATCTCCGGGCCGAGCAGCGGATCGACGCCGACGCCCTCGGGGCTGCGGAACCGGTTGAAGGGCAACACGGCTTCCTTCACGGCGATCGGTGCCGACGCGAGCGCCGTCGCGCCGTCTCCCCCGGATCGGAGCATTCCCTCTGAGCGGAGTTCGGCGATCATCGCGCCGAGTGAGATTCGGGCTGCGGCCTTGGCCAGCGGCGTGCCGGTGGCTTTCGAGACGAAGGGCACGGTCCGCGATGACCGCGGGTTGGCCTCAAGCACGTAGAGCACATCGCCGAGCAGCGCGTACTGAATGTTGATCAGGCCCTTCACCCCGATCCGTTTGGCGATGATCTCGGTGGAGCTGCGAATCTGGTCGATGGTCTCGGTACCGAGGGTAATCGGAGGAAGGGTGCACGCCGAGTCGCCGGAGTGGATGCCGGCCTCCTCGATGTGTTCCATCACGCCGCCGATGTAGAGCTCCGTCCCGTCGAAGAGCGCATCGATGTCGATCTCGATCGCGTCGTCGAGAAACCGGTCCACGAGCACGGGGTGCGAGGGGTCGATCTCGGTTGCGCGTTGGATGTAGCTCACCAGTGAGGCGTCGTCGTAGACGATCTCCATGCCGCGCCCGCCCAGCACGTAGCTGGGACGAACCAGCACGGGGTAACCGATCGTGTGGGCGACCGCCAGCGCCTGTCCGGCGGAGACGGCCGTGCCGTGCTGGGGGGACAGCAGGCCTGCGGCGCTGAGGAGGGCGCCGAATTCTCCGCGATCCTCCGCCAGGTGGATGGCCTCTGGCGACGTGCCCACGATGTGGACTCCGCGGTCTTTGAGCGCCTGTGCGAGCTTGAGCGGCGTCTGCCCGCCCAGCTGCACGAGGACGCCCGCCACGGGCCCGGCCGCGAGCTCGGCATGGACCACCTCCAGCACGTCCTCCAGCGTCAGGGGTTCGAAGTACAGCCGGTCGGTGGTGTCGTAGTCGGTCGAGACCGTCTCGGGGTTGCAGTTGACCATCACTGTCTCGTAGCCGGCGTCCCGCAACGCCATGGCCGCGTGCACGCACGAGTAGTCGAACTCGATGCCTTGCCCGATCCGGTTGGGACCGCTGCCCAGGATAATGACGGCGGGCCGGGCGCGGGGCTCGACCTCGGTCTCCTCGTCGTAGCTGGAGTAGTGGTACGGCGTCCGGGCCGCGAACTCGGCGGCACAGGTGTCGACCGTCTTGTACACGGGCCGGATGCCGAACGCCCAGCGGAGGCCACGGACAACGTCTGGGCTGAGATTGCGCAGGTCGGCGATCTGATCGTCGGAGAGGCCGTGTCGCTTGGAGAGCCGCATGAGACCGCCCGTCAGCTCTGGGGCCGAGCACACCTGGTCGGCCGTCTCGCGGATCAGCTGCAGCTGGTCGACGAACCATGGATCGATCCGGGTTGCTTCTACCACCTGTGCCGAGGTGGCGCCGGCACGAAGCGCCTGCATGATGAGGGCGAGGCGGTGGTCGTGCGGTCGGGCGATGCGGCGCAGCAGCTCGTCCACGCTCTCGATGATCGGGCGAGTGAAGTCGAAGAGAGCCGCCGGGTCCTCCAGCGAGCGCAGAGCCTTGCCGAGTGCTTCGGTGAAGCTTCGGCCGATGGCCATGGCCTCGCCCACTGACTTCATGTGCGTGGTGAGGGTGCTGTCAGCGGTTGGGAACTTCTCGAACGCGAAGCGCGGGCACTTGACCACGACGTAATCCAGCGACGGTTCGAACGAGGCGGGCGTCTCGCCGGTGATGTCGTTGAGGATCTCGTCGAGGGTGTAGCCCACCGCCACCTTCGCTGCGATCTTCGCGATCGGGAAGCCGGTGGCCTTCGAGGCCAGCGCCGAGGATCGGGAGACCCGCGGGTTCATCTCCACCACTATCAGCCGCCCGTCGACAGGGTTGAGTGCGAACTGGACGTTGCAGCCGCCAGTTTCGACGCCGACCGCCCTGGTCACCGCGATGGCCACGTCGCGCATGGCCTGGTACTCCCTGTCTGTGAGCGTCATGGCGGGGGCCACTGTGATGGAGTCCCCGGTGTGCACGCCCATGGGGTCTAGGTTCTCGATGGAGCACACGATCACGACGTTGTCCGATCCGTCGCGCATGACTTCGAGTTCGAACTCTTTCCAGCCGATGATCGACTCCTCGATCAGCACCTCGGTGACCGGCGACGCCGAAAGTCCTGCCCCGGCGATCCGGATCAGTTCCTCCTGGTTGTAGGCGATGCCGGAGCCGAGCCCGCCCATGGTGAAGCTCGGCCGGACCACGATGGGGTATCCGAGGATCCCCGCGGCGGCAAGGACTTCGTCCATGACCTGGCAGATTCGCGAGCGTGCCACACCGGCGTCAGCGCCGGGCACCTTGAGTGAGGTGACGATCTGGTTGAACTCCAGCCTGTTCTCCGCCTTTTCGATGGCGTCGACGGAGGCGCCGATGAGCTCGACACCGTAGCGCTCCAGCACTCCGCTCTTGAACAGGGTCATGGCGGCGTTGAGGGCGGTCTGTCCGCCAAGGGTCGCGAGCAGGGCGTCGGGGCGCTCCGTGGCGATGATCTGCTCGAGGTATTCGGGCCTGATCGGTTCGACGTAGGTGGCGTCGGCGTACTCGGGGTCGGTCATGATGGTGGCCGGGTTGGAGTTGACCAGGATGACGCGGAACCCCTCCTCGCGCAGCACGCGGCAGGCCTGCGTGCCGGAGTAGTCGAATTCGCAGGCCTGCCCGATGACGATAGGGCCGGAGCCGATCACCATGATCGAGGAAATGTCGGTGCGACGGGGCATCAGGCGTCCTTTCCGGCCATGACGTCGATGAAGCGGTCGAACAGGTAGTCGGCGTCGTGCGGTCCTGCAGCTGCCTCCGGGTGGTACTGAACGGCGAAGGCAGTCAGTCGGCCGGATGCGTTGCGCAACTCCAGACCCTCGACCACATCGTCGTTCAGGCAGACGTGGGACACGCGTGCAGTTCCCCAACGGGTGGTCACGGGCTGGCCAAGGGGGGCATCGACGGCAAAGCCGTGGTTCTGGGCGGTGATCTCGACCGTGCCCCTGGCCAGGTCCATGACCGGCTGGTTGATGCCGCGATGGCCGTACTTCAGCTTGTAGGTGTCGAAGCCGAGTGCGCGGCCGAAGATCTGGTTGCCGAAGCAGATCCCGAAGTAGGGCAGCCCCGCGTCCAGGATCTCCGTGAGAAGGTCCACCGCACGTCCGGCTGCCGCCGGGTCGCCTGGCCCGTTGGAGAAGAAGACCCCGTCGGGACTCACCGCGGTGACGTCGTCGAGGGTGCTGGCAGCAGGCAGGACGTGCACCTCGATTCCTCGCTGAGCGAGCCGGGTGGGCGTCATGTCCTTGATGCCGAGGTCGATCGCGGCCACTGTGAAGCGCTTCGTGCCCACTGCCGCGATGATCTGCTTGGAGGCGACGGTGACATCGGCCACGAGGTCCGCCCCCAGCATCGGCTGAGTTTCCAGGACCCGTGCGAGCAGCTTCTGGGGGTCCGTCTCGATGGTGGAGAGGCCCACCCGCATGGCGCCGTTCTCACGGATGTGGCGGGTCAGCGCGCGGGTGTCGAGGTCGGCGATGCCGACGATCCCCTGCCGACGCAGTTCGTCGTCCAGGGAGCCGCTGGCGCGCCAACTCGAGTGCATCCGTGAGGGGTCGCGGACCACGTACCCGGCCACCCAGATCCGGCGCGACTCGTTGTCCTGTTCGTTCCATCCGGTGTTGCCGATGTGAGGAGCCGTCGCGATCAGAACCTGGCGGTGGTAGCTGGGATCGGTGAGAGTCTCCTGGTAGCCCGTCATGCCTGTGGAGAAGACGGCCTCCCCGAAAGTCTCTCCAGCGGCACCGAAGGAAGTGCCGCAGAAGAACCGCCCGTCCTCCAAGACCAGCAATGCTGGCATCGGAAAACGAGCGGTCCCTGCGTAAGCCTCGCTGGAGCTGCCCTGAGCAGGGGGGGCGCTCATGCGATCTGTTCCAGGAGGCTGGTCTCAACGTCGTACAGGAAGCCTCCGACCCTAACCCGGTCAGAGAGCAACGGGTGCTGCCGCAGCAGTGCGACATCGGCGTGGATCCGGCCATGCTGGTCCGGGTCCGCCCCGATGGGCAGGGTGCCGAGGTCCGCACCGGTCGTCTCCGACACGCGCCGACGGATCGCATCGTCGTCGCCGCTGGCCATGGCACAGCGGGTGTGTTGGACGATCAGGATGCGGTCCACGTTGAGAAGGTGTGCGGCCAGCACGCATCCGGTGAGCGCGTCCAGTGTGACATGGCCCCCAGGCGTGCGCATGATCTTGGCCTCGCCCAGTGTCAGGCCCAGCATCTCCAAGGGCTCCAGGCGTGAGTCCATGCATGTCACGATGGCGATCCCTGCGTGTGCGATGCCGTCGAAGGGCCGGGGTCCGGACCTCGCGTAGCGCTGGTTCGCAGCGATGAGATCGCCGAAGAAGTCCTCGTCCATGGTCAGAACGATAGCGACTTGACACGCGAATTGCAATTCCGGAAACTAGGAGCAGTAGAAAGTCCAGTGCGAGGCGGGGGCAGGCCGACCGCAACGCCCGATCGCGAGAGATGGGGGCATGGGTAAGTCAACTCTTCGCCCTGTTCGGCGTCCCGCGAGTCACGTTCGCTTCACCAGCCCCGCTCACCATCGCCACGAAGTCGGCGACCCTGACGCCGCGCTCCAGGTTGTGGCGCAGATGGGTATCGGGAGCGAGGCGATACTCATTTCGCCGTCCCGACTTTTCCTTGATCACGTGACCCTGCGTCACCAACTCACCGACGATCTGCTGCACGGCTCGTTCAGTGATACCCACCTGCTGCGCGATGTCTCGCATCCGCGCCGTCGGGTTCCGGGCAAGGGCCACGAGGACGTGGCCGTAATTGGAGAGAAAGGTCCAGTCGCCAGGTGCCATAGCGGAGCATGATACCCGATTCATCATTCACGAAATAGAGAGGTACCAATGACCAATCCCCTTGCCGAGGCGATCCACCTGGACCAGGATCCGTACGGTCTTGACCGGCTCCTGGAAGCCGACATCGACATCCTCACACAACTGCATGAGCAGGTTCTCCACGAGAGAGGAGCCGGCGCGCTCGCCACGCTTATGCAGCAAGTGCAGGACTCTGCGGCACGGGCCGCCGATGGCGGCGACCCCGAGGAGCCTGGCCGGATCGTCGGGGCACTGACCGCTACCCAGGCGCTTCAACTCGCGCAGGCCCTGACCGTTCACTTCCACCTGATCAACCTCAGCGAGGAGCGGTACCGCTCCAGGCTCATCCGCGGAACACAGTCCGAGGTGGCGGGCACAGCGCCGGACGTGTGGCCAGCGGTGGCCGCACTCGGCCCCGCAGCGGCGGCGGTGAAGAACCTCCGCATCCATCCGGTGCTGACCGCGCACCCCACGGAGGCTCGCAGGCGCGCCGTCTCCTCGGCCCTTCATCGCATCGCCGAACAACTGGACCGCTACGACGATCCGGGCTCCGGCTCGCAGGAGCGGGAATTCGCTCAGCGCCGGATGTTGGAGGAGATCGACATCCTCAGCCGCACCTCGCCCCTGCGCACCTCACCACCTCAACCCGCGGACGAGGTCCGCACCGTGATGTCCGTGTTCGACCAGACGCTGTTCCACGCGGTGCCCCGGTTGTACCGCACCGTCGAGTCCGCGATCGCCGACGGGGAGCCGGGCCGTTGTCGCCCGTCGGTGCCCGGCTTCCTGCGGTTCGGTTCCTGGGTGGGCGGTGACCGTGACGGCAACCCGTTCGTCACGGCCGAGGTCACCCGGCAAACCATGTCCATCCAGGCGGACTGCATCCTCAAGGCGCTCACCACCGCGGCGGAGCGCATCGCCCGCACCCTCACGATGAGCGAGGACGCCAGCCCCGCATCGCCAGAATTGGCCAATGCGCTGGCCCGTGATGCGGTCACGGCGCCGGAGATCTTCCACGGCATCCGCAATTCGTCTCCCGGAGAGCCGCATCGGCAGAAGCTGCTCTTCGTCGCCACCAGGCTCACCGCCACCAGAGAGGGCCAGATCGATCTCGCGTACCGCGAGCCCGCTGAGTTGGTGGCTGATCTCAATCTGATCCAGACCTCCCTGGAGCGGGCAGGAGACACACGGGCGGCCTTCGGGGAGCTCCAACACCTGATCTGGCTGGCCGAAACCTTCGGCTTCCACCTGGCCGACCTGGAGGTGCGTCAGCACAGCGACGTGCACCGGCGAGTCTTGGACGAGCTGCTCGGGCAACTCGACTGGGACCCGGAGGCGCCCGGCAGCCCCACGCGGCTGGAGATGCTCGACTCTCTCGCGGTCAACGGTTGGCCGGCCCACGTCCGGGCACTCACCGACGCCACCCGTGAGGTGCTCGACACCCTGCGGGTCATGTCCTGGCTTCAGGAGCGCTGGGGGACTCAGTCCTGCGGCCGTCACGTGGTGAGCTTCACCCAGCAGGCTCAGCACCTCGTCGCGGTGCGCGCTCTTGCCCGCCTCGCGGTCGGTGACGGCGCCCTCAGGTTGAACGTGGTTCCGCTGTTCGAAACCGGAGCCGACCTGCGCGGGGCCGTCGCTGTCCTTGAAGAGTGGCTCACCCTGGAGAGCACCCGCCGCTGGCTCGACGAGGTGGACCGGCACGTCGAGGTGATGGTCGGTTACTCGGACTCGGCCAAGGACGTCGGACCGGCCAGCGCGACTCTGACCCTCTACCGGGCGCAGACCCAGATCGTGGAGTGGGCGCAGCGCCACGGCATCCAGCTCACGTTGTTCCACGGCCGGGGCGGCTCCCTGGGCCGTGGCGGAGGCCCTGTGCACCGGGCCATCATGGCCCAGCCTCCGGGTTCGGTCTCCGGTCGCTTCAAGGTCACCGAGCAGGGCGAGGTCATCTTTGCCCGATACGCGGACGTGACCCTGGCCCAAGCGCACCTGGAACGGCTCACCTCGGCGGTGCTGCTCGCAGACACCGACGACGTGGTGCACCGCAACAGTGCCGCCGCTGAGGCGTTCGACGATGTCGCGACGACGGTGGAGCGGGTGTCTCGCGAGACCTACCTCAGCCTCGTGCGCACGCCTGGCTTTGCCGACGTCGTAGCTGAGTCGAGCCCGCTCGAAGAATTGGGGCGGCTGAGGCTCGGATCCCGTCCGGCGCGGCGAAGCGGCGCGGAGAAGGGCAGGGATCTGAGTGACTTCCGGGCCATCCCCTGGGTGTTCGCCTGGTCCCAGATCAGGGCGAACGTGCCCGGCTGGTTCGGGCTGGGCTCCGGGTTGGCCGCTGTGGATGACCTCGAGCGGTTGCGCGCTGCCTACCGTCAGTGGCCGCTGTTTGCCAGCATGATCGACATCGCGGAGATGAGCCTCGCGAAGGCGAACCCGCGCCTGGCGAAGTCGTTCCTCGCGCTCGGCGGGCACGAGGGCGTCACAAGCGCGGTGCTGGAGGAGTTCGAAATGACGCGCAGCCTGGTGCTGGCGATCCTCGAACAGGGGGAGTTGCTGGAGCGCAAGCCCCGGCTCGGTACGCGGATTGCTCTGCGGGCCCCGTCCATCGACGCGCTCAGCCACCTCCAGTTGCGCGCACTGCGCGTCATGCGCGAGGCTGCTCCAAGAGACGACGCCCCCTCGCAGGAGGACCCGGATCTGTGGACGCGGGTCCTGTTGACCACCGTGAACGGAGCGGCTGCCGGTCTGCAGAACACTGGATAGCGGTGGGGAAGGCTTGCGCGCCCTCGGAATCCGCAGGGGCACGCCGATTCTCCGTCTGCCGGAATGGCTAGACTCTCGGCATGACATCCACGGTGCTGCACCCCCAGCCGTCGTTCGTCCCCGTGGACCGTGATGAAGTCTGAGCCGGCCCAGCGGGACGAGCCCGAGGACCGCCCCGGCGCAGGGCCCTCCAGGACAGGTGCAGGGGCGATGAAGCGGGGTCTCGAGCTCTTCCGGTACGTCGCTTCCATCGGCGCGGTCACCGCACTTCTGCTCTCCGTGGCCACGTACCTCTGGGCACTCAGCAAGGCCTTCTTGTTTGTCGAGGCCCTGCTCACAGCGTCTACCAGCCCCGACGCTGCGCTGGTCAAGTTGTACGAGAGCGTGGACTCGATCCTCATAGCCACGGTGCTGCTCATCGTCGGCTACGGACTGTGGGAGCTTTTCGTCGGCGACCTCAACCTACCCCCAAGCCTCACCACGCTCTCCTTTGACCACCTCAAAGGCCGAACGGCTGGGACGCTGCTGTTGGTCATGGCAGTGCGTTTCCTTGAGGTGATCGTCGCCCGGCCGGAACCGGACGAGTTGTTGGCGGTAGGGGTCAGTGTCACGCTCATCGGCGCCCTGCTGTTCGCCTTCGCCAACTGGCAACGACCCCACTAGGAGCACTCCGCCACGTGTAGGCCAGGCGTGGTGCTTCACTGTCGAACCTTCCCGTGACTGGGACGACGGCCCTGTTGCGGCCACCCCCAAGGGCAGGTACCCTCGAACTGTCCGGAGAGGGAGTATCCCAAGAACGGGTCCGACGTCAGCACGGCGCAAGCCCGTCGGATCGGCCGTAAGGCGGGAGAGACTCAACGTACTTTTGCCCCTGAACCTCACTCCGGGAGACACCTTGCCCACGGACAGCCTCACCGACACCAGCCCAGCCGAGACTGATCCGTCCTGGCACCTGATGAGCACCGACCAAGCTCTGGCGCGGACTGAATCCCGGGCCTCCGGGATCACGACGGCGGAGGCCGAGGAGCGCTTGAAGCGCTACGGCACCAACGAACTCGTCGATCGCGGGGGCAAACCGGCCTGGAAGATTCTGTGGGAGCAGTTCACCTCGGTGATGGTGCTGATCCTCATCGCGGCAACCGTCCTCTCGCTGGTCCTCGGCAAGTTCCTGGAGGCCGGAGCCATCGGCGGGATCGTGCTTCTGTTCGCGCTGCTCGGCTTCTTCCAGGAGTACCGCGCGGAGAAAGCCATCGCCGCGCTTCGCCAGATGACGGTCCCCACCGTGCGGGTGCTGCGCGACGGCGTCACGGTCTCAGTGCCGGCCAGGCAGCTGGTGCCGGGCGACGTGATCCAACTGGACGCAGGCACCGTTGTCCCCGCCGATCTACGACTCGTGGAGGTGGTCTCCCTGAGGATCCAGGAGGCTGCCCTGACCGGCGAGTCCGAGGCCGTGGACAAGATGACCGCACCTCTAGCGGGTTCAGACCTCCCCGTGGGTGATCGCGTCAACATGGCATTTTCCGGAACCGAGGTCACCTACGGCCGTGGCGTGGGTCTGGTCATCGCCACTGGCATGGCCACGGAACTGGGCAGGATCGCCGACCTGCTCCAGGGGGTGACGGCGGAGCAGACCCCGCTCCAGGCGCGCCTCGACCATGTCGGCAAACAGTTGGCCGTCCTGGGCGTGGCCACCGCCGGTGTGGTTGCGCTCCTTGGCGCGCTAGCCGGCGAGACGTGGAGCAACCTCGTTCTCACCGCCATCTCGGTGGCCGTTGCGGTCATCCCAGAGGGTCTACCGGCCGTCGTGACGTTCACGCTGGCCGTGGGTGCCCAGCGGATGCTGCGGCGCAACGCGCTGGTGCGCAAACTGCCTGCGGTAGAGACGCTGGGCTCGGTCACCACCATCTGCTCGGACAAGACGGGCACCCTCACCCAGAACAAGATGACGGTCTCGGCGCTCGTCCTGCCCGACGGCGCCTGGACTCCGGGTGGCGGCTCGCCGTCGGATGCGGCCCTTGTCGCCTTGGCGGCCGGGGCGCTGTGCAACAATGCCGAACTTCGCCACGTCGACGGTGAGGGGATCGAGACAATCGGCGACCCCACTGAGGCCTGCCTGCTCGAGGCCGCCCAGGCCGGTGGGATCGACGTCGCGTCGTTGCGCACGGTCATGGCGAGGATCGGGGAGTTGCCGTTCGATTCCGAGCGCAAACGCATGAGCACCCGGCACGCGGCGCTGGCCGGGCGGGTGCCTGAACTCGCACAGCTGCCACAGGACCTTGATCTCATCTTCGTCAAGGGAGCCGTCGACGGGCTCGTCACGCGCGCCACGGGAGTGTTCGCGGACGGCGCCATCCGGACCTTCGACGATGCGGCACGCGACTGGGTCGAGGACACTAACAAGGACCTGGCCTCCCGTGGCCAGCGGGTGCTGGGCCTCGCCGTGCGGCTCGTTCCTCCGGGCAGCACGCCGGCCGACCCTGAGACCGACCTCGTCCTGCTGGGTGTCGTCGGCATCATCGATCCCCCGCGGCCCGAGGTGGCCGCTGCCGTTGCCATCTGCCAGGGCGCGGGCATCCGGCCGGTCATGATCACAGGCGACCACCCCCTGACCGCGCAGGCCATCGCCCGCGAGCTCGGTATCGGGCGCGACGGGGGCGTGCTGACCGGCGTCGAGCTGGACCGCCTTGACGCCGAGGAGTTCGATCACGCCAGCAGGACGGTGAACGTGTTCGCCCGCGTCTCGCCCGAGCACAAGCTCCGCCTGGTTGACTCGCTGCAGCGTCACGGCCAGATCGTGGCCATGACGGGCGACGGCGTCAACGACGCACCCGCGCTGAAGAAGTCCGACATCGGCGTGGCCATGGGCATCACCGGCACCGACGTCTCGAAGGAGGCCTCGGACATGGTGCTGCGCGACGACAACTTCGCCACCATCATTGCCGCCGTCGAGGAGGGCAGGGTCATCTACGACAACCTGCGCCGGTTCGTCTCGTTCGCCGTGGCCGGAAACCTCGGCAAGATCATCGTCATGGTCGGATGGCCCATCCCGTTCCTCCTCCTCCCCTTCGATGGGACGGCGGCCGTGGCCCTGCTCCCGCTGCAGCTGCTCTGGCTCAACCTCATGACCGACGGCTTGCTGGGCCTCGCGATGGGCAAGGAGCCTGCCGAGTCCAAGGTGATGCGCAGGCCTCCGCATGTGCCAGGCGGGAGTCTCTGGACGGGTGGCCTGGGCCGCCGGACCGTGTGGATCGGCTTGGTCATCGGTTTCGTGGCGCTGGGGATCGGTTTCTGGTACCACGAAACCGGCAACCCGGCGTGGCAGTCGATGCTGTTCACCACCCTGGCGTTCCTGCAGATCGGGCAGGCCTTCGCCACCCGGTCCCACCACGACTCGCTCACCACGATCGGGTGGCGCTCCAACACGCTGCTGCTGTGGATCGCCGCACTGGTCCTGGCACTGCAGTTGGCAGCGCTCTACACGCCGCTGGGCGTTTTCCTGAGGCTGGAGCCGCTGGGCGCGGTCGATCTGATGATCGCAGCGGCCACCGGCGTCGGATTGCTGGTGCTGATCGAGAGCGTGAAGGCCGTCGATCGTCGCAGGGGTGTTGGTATCAGCATCGGACGCCACTGAGGCCGGGCTGGTGCAGCGGGCGAGGATCAGGTACCCGTCGTTCCTCACGATCCAGTGTGTCGGTTGCGGTCATCCCGCTCCCTTCCATCGGCATAGAAGGTTGGGGCCAAACTTGTGTACCTCAACCCTCATGGTCGGCCAACCCGGCCAGCAACAGCATCCGAGAGAACGTGTCGGACGTGGCCCGCGGCTGATCCATCACATCCTGGCCGTGGCCGAGCGCCCATCGGGCGATTTCGTACTCGCGTCTGGATAGCCGGTATGTCCTCACCGAGAACGATCAGTGCTACCCCTGAGGAGTCGACGAGCCGGAGGGCAGGCGGCGGCGAGTTGCTCTTCGACGAGGAGACCAGCGCCTGTCGGCTATTCCATCGGATTATCCAGAGAATCCGATGTCATGAGCGTTGACTGCCCGACGGCGACATCAGCTCGTCACCTGCGACGACGCGCCGCTGCCGCCGTGCGGGTGGAGCCACAACCGCCGCGGCCAGAGTTTCGCGCGGGGTGTGAACCTGCCGACCTCGGTCAAGTCGCGGAGGGCGAGGAGGGGGAGGGTCCCCTTGTAGAGGACTCGCTTGTCAGGTTCTTTGCGGCGTTGGGGATGCCCCTCCGCTCGGTAGCGCCTGGGTTCGGGTTATGTCGACGGGGGTGCTGGGTGGTTCAGGGCCCGAGGAGTGCGAGGGGGACGACGGCGATGCCGTCGGGGCGGCGGTAGGCGTGTCTGCGGGTGTGGATGATCATCTGGTCGACGAGGCAGTCGCCGAGTTGTTGGTCGAGCCAGTTGAGGTGCTTGACGTTGGCGGGTCTGATGGTGTCGGTGAGTTTGACCTCGATCGCGATTGTGGATCGGTCTGCCGCTTCTACGATCAGGTCGATTTCGTGGTGGGTGTTCTTGGTGCGAAGGTGCCCGATGCGGGCGTCGGCTGCTTCGGCGTAGACCCGCACACCGATTGGGCGGTCAACGACTCGAAATGCGTGCGCTGTCATCGGAAACCGTCACAGGTATGATGTATCTGTATCTGATTCTGTCGAGCGTGAGGTGATGATGGACACTGCGATGCTTCCTGACCTGCTGCGCTACGACGACTTGGCCGCGCAGGGGCTCACCCGACATGGTCTTGACCGGCTGATCGAGTCGGGGGATTTTGAGCGCATCGCCCCGGGTCTATTCTTGCGGGCGGGGCTCACGGATGACACGACGGCCGCGTGGATGGCGGTCGCCGCGAAGAAGCCCGACGCGACGTTGTGCCTGCTCACCGCGCTGTCGCTGCACGAGCTGACAGATGAGATCCCCGCCCGCAGTGACATCGCCATCCCGCGCGGCACGCAGCCGGTCACCCTCCAGCATGCGCCGATTGCCTGGCACCGCTTCGATCCTGACACCTTCGGCATCGGGCGCCTCGAGTATGAGTTGCCGCTCGGGCTGTCCATCGGCCTGTTCTCGGGGGAGCGCACCCTGATCGACCTGTTCCGGCTGCGGCACGTATGGGGCAGCGACCTCGCCATCGGTGCGCTCAAGCGGTGGGTGCGTGGCAGGGGGAACAGTCCCGGCGCGCTACTGGCGCTGGCTGACTCCTTCCCGAAGGCGCGTCCCGCGGTTCAGTCGGCGCTGGAAGTGCTGCTGTGACCCCGAGCCCGCAGCACGGCACACCGGCGGGCGACGCGAGCATCGCCATCCGCAGGCTCGCCCGACAGGCAGGCGGAGACGTTCAGGAGCTGATGACCCTGTACGCCCTCGAAGGGTTGCTGGCGCGCATCGCACTCTCGGAGCACCGCGATGACTTCGTGCTGAAGGGCGGCGTACTGCTGGCCGCGTTCGCTGCGCGCCGCCCGACTAAAGACATCGACCTGCAAGCCACCAGGCTTATCGGCGACCCTGAGGAGGTCGCCGAGCGCGTTCGCATCATCGCGGCGCTGGAGGTCGACGACGGGCTCGCGTTCGACCTGGCCAGCGTCACAGCGATGACGATTCGTGAGGATGGCGAGTACGCGGGAGTGCGGGTCAAGCTCACCGCGACGCTGGGCACTTCACGGCTTACTGTCGGGATCGACGTGAACTTCGGCGACCCGATCTGGCCCGCACCTCGTCTTGTTGACCTTCCCCGCGTCGTGCCCCTCGGGCTCCCGCCGGTGAGGCTGCTGGGCTACCCGCTGACGATGGTGCTCGCGGAGAAGGTCGTCACCGCAATCGACCGCGGTATCGCCAACACCCGCTGGCGTGACTTCGCGGACGTGTACGTGTTGACCCGTCTTCATCCGGTCGGCGCGGCCGAGTTCCGAGCGTCGGTGAAGACCGTGGCCGAGTACCGGAACGTGGCGTTCGCGCCTCTTCTGCCGGCGCTCGCGCCGATGGGCGATTGGGCCCAGCAGAGGTGGCGCGCATGGCGCACGCGATCGCACCGCGAGCATGAACTTCCCGGGGCGTTCGCCGACGTGCTCGCAGCGGTCGCAGGCTTCGCCGACCCCGTGCTGTCGGAGACGGCAGTGGGACAATGGAACCCTTCGGCGAAGTCCTGGGAGTGAATCGGCAGGTGCCGCTCACGCCCTGACCGACCAGCTGGGCTGAGGTGGCGGCGCCGTGTGCGAGCCCCAGCCCGGCAGACCGTTGATCAGGGTGGCGAGTGCTTCACGGGTGGCGGCCTCCATCCCGTGTGGTAGGGCCTGGATGCGTGGCTCGCGGGCCATGGCCTCGATGAGCGCCGCGGAGGGGTGGGCGAGCGCCCACAGACCAGTGATGAGGGAGTGCAGGCCGCCGAAGAATTGATCCCTGGAGGAGGGTCCCACTCGCCGAGATCGGTCGTCAGAGCGACGAGGAGCCGCTGCATCGAGGCCTGGACGGCGAGCTTGAACGCGATCACCTCATCCGAGGTGACGTTGTGTTCGAGCACCGTGGGGGCGGCGATGAGCAGTTCGCACAGGAGGGGCTGCTCGGCAGCGGTGGCGGCAAGGACACCGGAAACCCGTTCGACCTGATCGGGCTCGCCGGCGCGTGGCAGCGCGTCACAGACCGCGTCGACCCATGCGTCGTACTCCTGGGCGAGCAGGATGGCCTCGCGGGAGCCGAAGTAGCGCAGCACGTTGGATTTGGCGAGGCCGACCTGTCGGGCGATCTCGTTGAGGCTGATGTCGGCGACCGTTCGGCGACCGTCCTGCCCGTGAGCATCTGCCCGGGTGGTGGCGAGAATCTCGTGGCGGCGCTGGTCGCGCTGCTCATCGGCTCGAGTCACCGGTCAGCGCGACGCGGACCCGGCGACCCCCTTCGCCAGACTCCACAACCTGGCACGCGTGAGGGTCGTCGTGGGTTGAGGCTCAGTGGAATCGCCACGACGGCTCGCCGTAGCGCCTGCCGGGAGCACCGATGAGGCCGCAGCGCCGCCCTCGAGAACGCCCGTCGAACCGGGCTGGCGGTCCGCTTCTCCCTGTCCAGTGGTGGGATGACGTGCCGCCACCCCGGCTAACGGTGGAGCTTCCCGCCCCTGGCAGTGCCCCCAGAGCGATGACGCGATGCTGCTGGGCGAGGGCGTCGACCACGCGGGGGTCCCACTCGTCCAGGGTGGCCCCCAGGTGGGTGAGCAGCGCCACCGGCGTTCCACCCAGCGGCTTCCGCCTTCGGCGAGGAGAACGAAAGCAAACCACGCGCCAGCAAGCGTCACGTCGTGCTCTCAGCCCTGTGGTGTCCGGTGGCTTGAGGCGGGGTGGGGGCCCCGTGGTGTCCGAAGCTGTCCACCGGCTGCGGTCGGCACCCGTTATGCGGGGTGACTGGCTTGTCTTGCCGGTGACGGGAGGCCGCGATGCAGTGCGAGGAGTGTCACGCCAGCGTTCTGGGGTCGCTGCTGCTCGTGCCCGACCATGCGGGGGAGATTGGTGGTCTCGGCGCCTTCGGGCTGTTGCGGGCGGTCGACACCTGCGACCAGCTGGAACTGACCAAGTGCGGGGGTGACCTGAACGCAGCGGTCGTTGCCGATGAAGCCGTCGAGATCTTGCGCCTGCACGCGTTCTCACCCCGGCGTCGGATCGTGCTCCCTTCATCGTCTGCCGCAGGAAGAGACGCCACGGTCGCTCCCGCGTTCGCCTCCCTGGGCAACGACCTGCTGGCAGCGCTGCCGATGAACCGGGCAGCTTTCGGCGGTGATGCGTGGGTGCCGGCCACCTATGCTGAGGGGCAGCCCTGGACGCGAGATCCGCGTGGGTCTCGGGTGCAGGACTATTCCCCACGTATTCCCCACGGCAAGGTGACGAAGTGGCAATCAACCCACATAAGACGTTGTCAGGGGGCCATTATCGGCTGATAGAAGAGAGCTTCAACTCCTCTCTCGCGCACAATCTGGAACCCCCAGTCAATTGGCAGATGAGCTGATCTGACTGGGGGTTTTGTCGTTCTTGGCCTCCGCCTCAGTGGGGACGAGGATCACCGAGTGAGGAGCATCCCGAGTTCAGCAGATCCGTCGACGCAATCGCGGGCGGCGGGATCGATAGTCCCCGCGGCAGGTCAGGCGGTGGGCTTCGAGCTACGTGAGGGTGAGCGCAGCTCGCGAGGCAGGCTGCGTGGCGCGGGTGGCGGACGGCTCGCTTGATAGCCTCGGCCCATGACGGAGCCCCCTGACCGGACCTTGGGTGCTGCCAACAAGGCTGTAGGCGTGGGCGTTCCCGCCTGGTGTGTCAGGAGGGCCCGCTGGTGATGAGGATCGTCGTCGTAGCCGACTCGCACGCACCTCGTCGCTGGAAGGGGGTGCCGCCGGCGCTGGCGTCCGAGCTGGGGACCGCCGACCTGATCCTGCACGCCGGCGATGTCTGCGTGCCGGAGGTCCTGGACGAGCTCGCCAAGTACGCCCCCGTACGGGTGGTGATGGGCAACAACGACGACGAGGCGGTCCGGGACTGGGGCGCCACCGACGACCTGGAGTTCCAGGCCGAGGGCGTTCGGATCGCCATGATCCACATCGCCGGCCCCAAGCAGGGCCGCGGACGCCGCATGCGGCGACGATTCCCGCAGGCCGATGTCGTGGTGTTCGGCCACTCGCACATCCCGTGGGACGGCGTCGAGGATGGCGTGCACCTGCTGAACCCGGGATCTGTCTCTGACCCGCGGCGTGAGCCGTCGCCCAGCTTCGCCGTGCTCACCGTCGACGCGGGCACCTGGGGCACTGAGATCGTCCGGTTCCCACGATCGGGATCACGCTGACCGCCTCTCAGTGAGCAGGCTGGTCGCACCACCCGGCAGCAACAACCTTCCTCGGTGGAGCTGTTCGATGCGTTCGGTGAGGAAGCCCCACGCCGTCCAGAACTCGTCCAGTTGGGTCCTGTCGTTGGTGGAGGACCTTGGAGTTGGCCCCGTTCGCGACATCGGACTGCTCGACTCCGCGGTCCACCGCCCGCGAGTGAGCGTCTTCGGCCGGGATGCGTATCCCGGCCTCGACGACAAGGCAGCGGTGATATTGGAATCGTTGGTCGGCAACGATGCCCTGGTCGATGGGAACAAGCGCCTGGGCTGGCTGTCGCTGGTGGTGTTCTACGGACTCAATGGCATCGACTTGGACGCGCCTGACGACGAGGCGTACGACCTGGTGATCGCGGTCGCCAGCGGGACTGCCACGTACCAGGAAGTGTCGGCGCGCCTCGCGTCTTGGCACTGACCACCAGCGGCATGGGTCCGAGAGGCTGCACGGCAAACTGGGTGGGGCGGAAATCCGCCCGCACCCGCAGCACCGCGCTTGATCATTCCCAACCGAGAGATGCTGCTCTTCACTGGCCCCATCGCAGTGTTAAGGGATGCACCGGCCCTGGCCTGGGACGAGCCAGGAATCCTCGTGCCCCCTCATCTCGTATGGCCGGAGGACGAGGCCTGGTGTCTCGCATGCGAAGTCGACGAGGACATCGAGTTCACCGTCGGGTGCTCTCTCATCGTGGCAAACGTCCTTGCCAACGCCTTCCCGGGAAGGACCCGACAGGTCGAGTACGGCGCCGAGCTTCCGTTGTACCGAGACCAGCTTGAGTAGGCCGTGCGGCGCCACGGGCGGCTTTAGGGGCGGTCGCGCTCGGCGACCCGAAGCTGAACGCTGCCCTCGCTCACCGCGGCAGATCCGCGCGTTCCCTCGGGCATCCAGCTGGTGCTGGACCCCCTGTCTGCTGTGACTCCTCGAATCCCTGTGATGCAAGGCCCGCGGGCACTTCCCCAACGAGCAGGCCGCACTCAAGTGCGTCTACCTCGCTGTGATGGCGCTGGACCCCACAGGCAAGGGACGAGCACGTTGGACACAGCGCTGGAAGGGCGCCCTCAACGCGTTCGAGATCACCTTCGACGGACGGCTCTCCGCCGGCCGCCGATACTGAGAGTCAAACAACCATGAGATACACCGAAAACTTGACAGACCCGGCCGCGGCACGACTGCCCTGAAGCGATACGCGGCATGATCGGACGTTCGGTAGAGCGTTGCTGAAACGGATCACTGTTCGCGAGTGAGTGTCTCCATTGTGGCGAGTTGAGGCAGGGACCGGGATAGGCGTGGCGGCACAGGCGGGTGTGTACTTCAAGCATGAGTGATTTCGGGGCCCGGATCCGGGAGAGTCTCCGCCGAGCGACGCCAATTCGGGTTTCGGCGGTCCCGCTCGGTCTGGTCGGCCGCGCCGCCCGACCGGGCCACCAACCTGCCACCGCTCCTGCAGTACGACGCTGGCTGGCGACAGCCGTTGGCCTCGTCGTGGTGGCCGGCATCGGACTGGCCGCCTCGGGCTGCAGCACGCCAGTCCCCGACGCGCCCGCGGCCCCGCCCGGCCGGGCCACCGTGATGGTCGACCTTTACTCGGGACGGGAGAACCCGCAGCTCCCGCTCGACCCTGACGTTGCCGAGGAGTTGTACCTGATGATCGGCGATAGTGCGGCTGCCGGGGAGGTGATCCCTGCCGACCCGCCGGATCCCGGGCTCGGCTTCCGCGGCTTCGTCGTCACCCCCGCCGACGCGAACCTCCCGGTGCTGCGGATCCTGCCGACGGCCGTCTATCTGGACGAGTCGGGCACCCCCGGGCGCGTCGACGACCCCGGCAGCGGCTTCTACAACCGGGTGTACGACGCCGTCCGCCCGCTGCTTGACGAGGCGACCCGGACCGCCCTGCCAGATTCGAACCCGGCGATCCCCGATGTCACCGCGACGATCCCGCCCCAGGTGGGCGCGGCCGCGACCTGGACTCTCGCCGACCCCGGGCGCGTGGTTTCCACGTCGACGACCGTCACTATCGAGGTCACTCGCGCAGAGTGCTCCAGCGGGGTGACCGGGGCGATCGCCCAGCCAGTTGTCTCACTCGGCATCGATGACATCATCATCCGGGTCGACGCCGAACCGCTCCCTGGCGACGAGCCCCAGAACTGCCAGGGCAACGACAGCGTCCAGATGACCGTTTCCCTTCACGAGCCCATCGGCGATCGCGCCCTAGTCGACGCCGCCTGTCTCGAGGGCCCGGCAGTCCGCACCAGCTTCTGCGGAACTGGAGCCACCCGCTGGAGCCCATGACGCCGACCGGTCGCGCGACCCGCTCGGGAAGCCCATGCCCAGCCAGCATGCAACTCGCCCCACCCCCTACGCGGCATGAGCGCGAGTTGCTCATGGCTCCCGAACTCTTCGTAAGGTCGTGGCCCCGCCGACACTGACACAACCCCGGCTATTCCTCCCCGACGCCATACGGACGACGTCCTTGGTGAACCACGAGAGTGGCGAGCCTAACTACTTCGACCTGAAAAAGTCCAAAGAGTGTCGGCCCTGAATTGCGGTCTGACTACGTGAGATGATGGTCTCGTCTTCTGGGGAGAAGGAACGAGACCATCGTGTTACGCACTGTAGGTGATCAGCCGTCGTTGTGGGAGTCTCTGCTGCCGGCGGAGTTGTTGGTGTTGCCGGTCGAGTTGGCTCGGGTGGATGCCTTGTTGGATGATCCGGTGTTCTTCGCCCCGTTCGTCGGGTTCTTCGATGAGCGGTTGGGGCGGCCGTCGATCCCGTTGGAGACCTACCTGCGGATGATGTTTCTGAAGGTCCGCTACCAGCTGAGCTTCGAGTCGTTGTGTCGTGAGGTGGCCGACTCGATCTCGTGGCAGCGGTTCTGCCGGATCAGTTTCGGCTCCCGGGTGCCGCATCCGACCACCTTGATGAAGATCACCTCCCGCTGCGGCGACGCGGCGGTAGCGGGACTGAATCAGGCCCTGCTGGCCAAGGCGGTCGACGCGAAGCTGGTCAAGACCGACAAGGTCCGCGCGGACACCACGGTGGTCGAGGCCGACGTGTCCTACCCCACCGATTCAGGGCTTCTGGCCAAGGGCGTGACCCGGATCGCGGCCACGATCGCCAGGGTGAAGGCCGCCGGTGGCGCGACCCGCACCCCCGCCACGGATCGGCGTCGGGCCGCGGGATGCCGGGTCCGCGCGATCGCCGCGAAGCTGAAACTGCGTGGCGCGAGCAGCGCGGGCAAGCCCAGAGCGCGGTGCGGCGGATCACCGGCGAACTGGCCGGCCTGGCCGAGCAGGCCATCGCCGAGGCCCAAGCCGTGGTCCGCAACGGTCGCCGGGCCGCGAAGAAGGCATCCGGGCAGGCCAAGGGCCGGTTGAAGCGGGCGGTCAAGGACCTCGACATCCTGCTCCAGCGCACCGCCCGGGTGGTGGCCCAGACCCGGATCCGGCTCGCCGGCGACACCCCCGACAGCGCGACCCGGCTGGTCAGCCTGCACGATCCCGACGCCCGCCCCATCGCGAAAGGCCGGCTCGGGAAACCCGTCGAGTTCGGCTACAAAGCCCAGGTCGTCGACAACGTCGACGGGCTCATCCTCGACCACAGCGTCGAGATCGGGAACCCTGCCGACGGCCCCCAACTGGTGCCCGCGATCGACCGCATCACACAACTCACCCGGAAGACACCCCGGGCGGTCACCGCTGACCGCGGCTACGGCGACGCAGCCGTCCAGCAAGGCCTCGAGGACCTCGGCGTCAGCTACGTCGCTATCCCACGCAAAGGCAAACCCAGCCAGGCCCGCCGCCAGATCGAGCACCGCCGCGCGTTCCAAGAGAAGGTGAAATGGCGCACCGGATCCGAAGGCCGGATCAGCCACCTGAAACGCAACTACGGATGGAACCGCACCCGACTCGTCACCATCGAAGGCGCCCGAACCTGGTGCGGACACGGAGTCTTCACCCACAACCTCGTCAAGATCTCCAAGATGGCCGCCTGACAGGCCCCGGGGGACCACCCCGATCTCACCCGATCCGAAACGGCTATGCGGAACTTCAAGTACCCGCGATCAACGGATCCCGCCCAACCGACTTCTTCAGGTCGAAGTAACTAAGGCGGCCTTGGGATGAGATGATCCCGGCGGCGGCCCTGTCCTCGACGAGCGTTACCATGTTCCATGCTGATTCAACCCGAGTACCTGAACAGCGAGTCGCTTGAGGGCTACATCTCGCTCATCGAGCCAGGGGTGCGAGGGCGCTCCAGCCGCAGCCGCTCTAGCGATAGTGGCCTTCAGGGTGGAGTGGGCGTTTCCATTCTGAAGGCCGGGGGTAACAAGTCTGCTCGGCAAGAGGAGTCCGAGGAGTACTCCGACCACGACATCGCGCGCCTCCGGCGTCTTCTCGACTACGGCCGCGCGAACCCGGAAGAGGCTGCTTGGATCACTGTGTCCCAGCCGGATTCCGACTTTGAGGGAATTGGCCTCGGTGCGTTCGTCGAGTGGGAGTGCGATATCTCCGTCCCAGACACGGTGGCGGCTCTCAACAAGAGAGGTCAACTGGGGGAGGCGCTCAAGCTGATGGAGTCGTTTAGCGAACTAGCTGACGCCATAGGCCAGCCCATTGAGCTTGGGATACCCGATGAGGCTCGGGCGATGGTCGAGATTGCGAACAGAATTGACATGCAACTGGTGATTGTCGGCGAAGACGTCGAATCCGGGAGCCCATGGCGCATCGTGGGTCGGCTCGATGACCGCTTCCTAGTCCAGAACGCCGATCTTGACGGTCGTTACATTTGCGTCGGAAAGGTGCGGAGGGTCATACCTCGAGGAGACGGCTACTCACTTGCGAACATACCCGCTCTCGCTACCGTCCAGTCGTTCGCTAACCGTGCCGAACGCCGCCGAGCGGAACGGGCGCAAGGGGCCGCCAGCAGACCGAAGAAGAAGATCACTGAGGACGACGCCATGACCCTCGCTGGGCCGCTGGCAGTACTGGACCTAGTTGCGGTCTATCGATGAACTGACAGCTTCGATCCGTCGACCTTGAACGTGCGCACATCGGCATGACAGTGCAGTGAAGAGTGTGGGGCGGGCCAGGGGGCGACGAAGGTGCCACCGAAGAACGGCGAGTGGCCGGCCCGCCGCGGCGTCCCCGTGGAGCGGACGTTTCCCGGCGCGCACATCCGCGCCAGTCTCGAGGAGAGCCTTCGCGCGAGCGGGCTCGACGCCTTCGATGTGCTGCAGTTCCACGTGTGGAGCGACGAGTGGGTCGGCCAGGGCGACTGGCTGGAGACGATCGAATCGCTCAAGAACGAAGGCAAGATCCGCTTCTTCGGCGTCTCCATCAACGACTACGAACCCGAGCAGGGAGTTGCGCTGTTGCGCACCTGCACCGTGGACACGGTGCAGGTCATCTACAACGTCTTCCACCAGCAGCCCCAGGAAGAATTCCTTCCTGCCGCCCAGGAGCACGGCGTCGGTGGGATCGTGCGGGTCGCGCTCGACGAGGGCGGGCTGACGGGCCGCATCACCGCAGACACCCGGTTCGACCCTGCGGACTTCCGCTCCCACTACTTCGGCGGGGGACGAACCGTCGAGCTGGAACAGCACGTGACAGCGCTCACGACTGAGCTCGGCATCGACGCCGATGAGCTTCCAGACCGGGCTTTGCGGTTCGTGTTGGCTCACCCAGCGGTCTCGACGGTGATTGCGGGGATGCGGACGGTGCGCAACGTGGAGCGCAACGCGGCGACCAGCGACCGCGGCCCGCTGCCCGCGGACGAGCTGGGAATCCTGGAGCGTCACCGATGGGAGCGCGACTGGTACATCGAGCCTGGCAAGACCAGCCGGTTCGAGTAGCCGACGCTCCGGCTGATCCGTGCGTTCCACACGGCTCGCCGGGGCCGTCGCCGAATCCCCACGCATTCCCTCGACAAGGTGCTCTCGAGGCAGACAGGAGGGCGCCAGCGGCGCCACGCCACCGCGGACGCCGGTGATGCATGCAACGGAAACGGGGCGGCCCCGAGCCAGCGAGTGGCGGCGCGTCCGACGAACGACCATGCCGAGTGGTAGGTCTGGCGCGGACTGCAGAAGACTGACTCCCCGCCTATCGCCAGACGGACTCGGGCACGGGCGCCGGCCGTGGCGGATTCGGTGGGACGAGAGTGACGTCAGAGCGCCCGTATCTGACTCCCGCGCCGCGACCAGCTGCATAGACTCCGGGAATGGCCTCCCGAAACGAACGCGTCTACGCGATGCCGCTGGCGTCGGTGTACCCCCTATACGTCGAGAAGCTGGCGCGCAAGGGTCGCACCCAGGCCGAGTTGGACGAGGTCATCGCGTGGCTGACCGGGATCGAGGGTGAGGAACTCCGACGGCACCTCGCCGAGGAGACCTCCTTCCGTGACTTCTTCGCGGCCGCGACCCTCAACCCGAACGCCTCGCTCATCACGGGCGTCATCTGTGGGATGCGGGTCGAGGAGATCGAGGATCCGCTCATGCGCGGCATCCGCTACCTCGACAAGCTCGTCGACGAGCTCGCCCGCGGCAAGGCTATGGCGAAGGTGCTGCGCGCCACAGCACCTACAGTCGGAGCATGACCCGGTTCGTCATCGACGCGAGAACGCTGCTGCAGCTCCTGGAGGGCGGCGGAACGGTGGCGCCAACCCATCAGCTGGTCGCTCCTGCCTCGATCCGTTCGCAGGTCATGGACCTACTGCTCCAGAGGGTCGAAGACGGAGGACTGACGGAGCGCGAAGCGGTCGGTCTCGTACCTGTCGCCGGGGTCGAGAGGCTGTTCGCGACGTAGCCTGCGCGAGGCCGCTGTCCCTGCCCACGTGCCTCCTCGTGATGGGTCACCGTCTCTCGGAGGTGCAGGGGACTGCTCCTGAGGTGCGGTCCCCCCACTGCCTGCCGCGTCTGGTCTCGGACGCCGCTGACCGGGAGTAGTTTGGCAAGATGAGCCAAGCGCCCCCCGCTCAGCCAGCCTCGCCCCGCTGGCACCGCGTGCTCGGATACCTGGGGATCGCGGCCCACGTCGTCGTCGGCTACCTCTACCTGGTGGCAGGACTGGTGACGCCCGCCCCATGGCTCGTGGGGTTCCTTCTCGCCTGGGTGGCACTCCTCGGCGTCGCCATCTGGCTCCTCCGTCGGCACCCCCTCTGGGACCTGGCGGTGCCTGGTGTGGCGCTCATCCTGCTGGTCGGAGGCGTGTCGCTCGGCGGGGCTCTGCTGGGTCGCGAAGGCCGACGAGTTCATCGAGCAACTGCGCGGCGCCCTTCGGCCCGCTCGCGAGGGCTGATCCGATGCCATTGGACGGTGCGACAGGCGCCGACCTCGACGTGCGGATCGCTGAGTGGCGCGCATGGCTGACCCGACGGGGCGCCGCGGCACCTGATGTCAACGCCCTGGAGGAGCAGCTCCGCTCCCATGCCGAGGATCTCGCCTTGGCGGGTCTTTCGGCGGACGAGGCGTTCCTGATCGCCGCGACGCGCCTCGCGTCAGAGGACGCGCTGACACGCGACTGGGCCCGAGGCCAGCAGAACTCCCTGGTCAGCCGCCTCCTCGTGGCGGGGGACGACTCGATCAGAACCACGCGGCGCGCAATGGTGGTGGGCCTGCTGTTCGCCGTCGGGGCGGCGATCGCCGGTACCCGCTGGCGCCAGAGCGACGCACGGATGGATGCCGTCAGGTTCACGGGGGAGTGCGCGATCTACTTCGCGCTCATCGCCCTGGGCGGCGGGGTGCTCGTGGGGCTGTCGGTCGCCGTCTTCTCCGCCATCCGTCTCGAGGTCGAGGACGTCGTCGTGGAATGGGTGTTGCCCTTCGGCGCGGCAGGTGCCGTGATCGTGGCCGCGCTGTTGGTGGAGGCGAAGAGGTCGGTTGTCGAGAACATCGCCCCGGTACTCACCAAGCTGTTCACGCCCCTGTCCGCTCTCCTCCTCCTGGCTTTCCTCGGGGCCATGGCCTGGACTCGCACCGTGGACATCGACCGAGAAGTCCTCATCATCTTCGATCTCCTGCTCGTCGTCGTCCTCGCTCTGGCCCTGTTCTCCATGTCAGCCAGAGACCCTGGGGCCCCGCCTGGGGCCTTCGACAGGCTGCAGTTGGTGCTCGTCGTCAGCGCCCTCGTCGTCGACGCCGTCGGGCTGAGTGCCATGGTGAGCCGCATCGCGTTGTGGGGGCCGAGCCCGAACAAGCTGGTGGCCTTGGGCCTCAACATTGTCCTGTTCATCAACCTCGCGTGGCTCGCCTGGATGTTGCTCGGCTTCCTTCGTCGACGGCGTACGCATGCCTCGCTCGAGCGGTGGCAGATGGCCTACCTGCCGATCTACGCCGTGTGGGCGGCCATCGTCGTGGTGGTCGTGCCGCCGGTCTTCGGCTTCGCCTAGGGGTCGCCGAAAGTAGATTCTCGTGTCACCCATCGGGCACGGTCTGATCCAGGCCCTGTTCCTGGAGTGTCCGGCTTCCTAGTGTTCTCCCGCGGACGACTCGTCATCAGGACTGTCACCGTCGCGGCTCCGCGGATTCGCCATACCGGTGTCAGCCAGGGACGCTGCTGCGATCGTTCGGTCTCACCAGGCCATCACGTCGTATCCCTCCCACACGAGAGAGACCCTTCGATGATAGAAACCAGATCAGTGTCCAAGCAGCTCGGGGGCAAGCAGGTCCTCGCCGACGTATCGTTGACAGCGGAGGACGGCCACGTGACCGGCTTCGTCGGTCCCAATGGCGCCGGGAAGACCACACTCATGAAGATCGTGGCATGCCTGATCCCCGCGGACTCGGGCGCCGCCGCCGTCAACGGCCGGCCCTTCTCCGACGCGCTGGTCCCCGCCCGCACTCTCGGCGTCTACTTGAGTGGCGAATGGCTCCCCGCACGGCGCTCAGGAGAGGATCATCTGCGGTTCGTGTGTGAGACCCAGGGGCTTCCGACGACGCAGGTCCGGCCGATGTTGGAAACAGTCGGTCTGTGGGGCGCGCACCGGAGGGAGATCCGCACCTACTCCCTCGGCATGCGACAGCGGCTGGGAATCGCTGCCGCGTTGATCGGCGACCCGGCCAACATCATGCTCGACGAGCCGGTGAACGGGCTCGATCCCAACGGAGTGATCTGGCTCCGCGGGCTGTTGAAAGAGCAGGCGGCCTGCGGAAAGGCGGTTCTGCTGTCCTCCCACCTGATGACGGAGCTTGAGCTGGTGGCCGATCGGATCGTCATGCTGCACGAGGGCAAGGTCGTCCGCGCGGGAACATTGGCCGAACTGGCCAGCCACACGGCGGACTCTGAGGTCTACATCGCGTCGCCGGACCTCGGAGCTGTGGTGGAGCTGCTCTGCGCGCAGGGGCTCAGTGCGCGGCCGGAAGGCGATGGAGCACTCGTGGCAGGCGCACGCGCCGAGCGGGTTGGCCAGATTGTGTTCGGCGCCGGACTGTCCCTGTCGCACCTTGCCCCGCGCATCCACTCCTTGGAGGATCTGTTCCTGTCCTCCACCACGTCCGACCGCAAGCAGGAGGAGGCCGCATGAGGCAGCCCGGCGTCGAACAGGTGTCCGCCCAGCGGTGGTCCACCGTCGTGGGGAGCGAAGTGCGCCGCCACCTCGGCTCTCGGAGGTTCCGCGCCAGGATGGCTGTCATCGTCGGGCTCGGGGTGCTCGCCGGCCTGGGCGCCCTGGCCTTCGTCGCGGCCTTCGATCCACGAGGCGCCGGGGGCGCCGCCGGATCAGTTCCGGTAGCGATGGAGACCGCCGCTGGCGTCGTCGCAGTCCTGGCTGGCCTGGCGGCTCTGTCCTCGGCCGCGGCGGAGACATCTGACGGGACCGTTCTCAGCTCGTTGCTGGTTGTGCCGAACCGCCTACGACTCCTGACCGCCCGCGCCGTCGCGCCCATGGTGACCGGCGCCGTGGCAGGCCTGCTGGCGGCAGGTCTCGTGTTGGCCGGCGGCTTCGCAGTTTCTGGGGGAACCGGGATCGACGTCCGTCTGGCGGCGATGTCGATGGTGGCCGCGGCCCTGGTCGTGCCCCTCACCGCCCTGCTCGGGTTCCTCACCGGGACGCTCGCGCGTCGTGGGGCCGCTGCTATGGCGGTCGCGATGGGTGCGCTGCTCGTGCTGCCGCTCGCTATCGGTGCCGCCCAGCTCGCGGCACCGCCGGCGCTCACGCCGCTCCTCAGCTTCGCCCTCGCCGCGACACCGGGCGTTGCGGTCATGCAGGCGCTCAGCGTGACCTCCAGCCAGCCGGGAGCGGTGCCGGTGTTCCTGATGGGGCTGGGGATGCTCGCCGCCTGGATCGTCATCGTCGCAGTGGGGGCACATGCCCGATTCCGCCGCGAGGGCCACAATGCCTAGGTCTCCTCTCACCGAAAGGTCTGCCATGAACCGCACCGCCGCCGTTGTCCTCGGACTGGCCCTCCTAGCCATTGGGCTCGCACTCCTCGCCTATCGCACCCAGGGTGGCGCCGAGCTCGCCGAGCCGCTGCCCATCGTGATCACCATCGGGGCGGTGGCCGCTATCCTGGGTGGCCTTGGTGCCCTCAGTAGGGCGATCCGCTCGAACGGCGCCATCAGGAAGGACTGAGCTCATGATCGTGGCCACACCCGTCACCGAGGAAGGTCAATCGGCCCACGCGTGGGGACGGGCGCACTGGGTCGGCGTGGCCGACGTGCGTGACGGCGACGTCGCGGCCTGGACTGTCCACGAGGTGCGGTGGGACGAGTCCCACGACGCCGGCACGCATGGTTCGCACCACGCCCGGGTCGTGCGGTTCCTCAAGGAGCAGGGCGTCGAGGCCGTCGTAGTCGACCACATGGGGGAGGGCATGGCCCGCATGTTGCACACCATGGGAATCCCGATCCTGCCGGCCTCGCCCGGCGACGCTCGGGAATCGATCCTGGCGGCCACTGCGCGCTGAGCGAAACATCGGATCACGCCGGGGCTCAGCCCCGTAGCGGTCAACGCCTACATCGCCTCAGGCCGGGAGCGATCGCGCTTGGCCTCGCCGCGCCGCCGTTTGGCGGCCAGCCGGCGCTCAACCGAGCCCTTCGTCGGCCGGGTGCGCCGCCGCGGTGGCGACGGCGGCGCAAGCCCCTCGCGGAGGATGGCAGCCAGTCGATCCCGGGCGTCGATCCGGTTCTGACGCTGTGATCGGGTCGCGGTGGACACCACCGTGACGACCGGACCCGCGAGCCGCGTGCGCAGCCGGTGCAGCAGTCGATCACGTTGCGTCTCGTCCAGCACGGAGGAGGCTGCGATGTCGAACGACAATTGGACACGCGAGTCGGCGGTGTTGACGCCCTGGCCTCCAGGCCCGGACGAGTGCGAGTACCGCTCGATCAGTTCGCTTGCGGGCACGACCAGGCCAGCGGGCAGTCCAGGCCCGGGCGGTATCCGCAGGTCGCTCACCCGACCAGACTAGGTGAGATTCCCCCGGCAGGGATCTCACGGACTCCACCGCCTCGTTGGTAGAACTCGGCTGGTGTTCACTCTCAGTACTACCAGTCAGCGGCGAGTGCAGTCGCGGCCTGTCGATCGAGCGTCGCGGGGCGGTGAAGCGGCCTCGGGGGTAGTCTCGAGGGAGAACTCTGTGAGGAGGTCGACATGGTCACGATCCTTCCCGACCCTGTGGAGGGACTACCGCCGGATCCGGATGACTGGCCCGCGCCGCGCCCCGATGAACTGTCGGAGGAGGCGCTCCAGAACGAGCCCGAGGAGGTGGCCGCAGTTCTGCACGAGAGCCCGACGCCGATAGAGGCGGACGAGGCCGACCTGTTGGACCAGCGCCGCGACGTGGAGTTCGACCAGGAGGAAGACCAGGGCTGAGCGGGGGTATCCCTCAGGACTCGGCGTGGTGGAAGTCAGCCGCGGCTTCAGCGAACGCGCGGATGATGCCGTCGTTGAACGCCTCGATGTCGCGCGGGCTGCGGCTCGAGTGCAGGTTTCCGTCGCTGACGAACTCCTGATCGACCCAGGTGGCGCCTGCGTTGCGCAGGTCGGTGCGGATGCGGGTGGTGGACGTGAGAGTCCGGCCGCGGACGGCGTCGATCTCGATGAGGATCCAGGCGCCGTGGCAGATCGGCGCGACCGGCTTGTCGGCGTCCATGAACGCTTTGACGAAGGCCTGCGCGTCCTCGTTGGTGCGGATCTTGTCCGAGTTGAGCGTCCCGCCCGGGAGGACCAGGCCGAGGTAGTCGTCGGGGTCGGCCTCGTCGAGGGTGACGTCGACGGTGAAGTCGTCGCCACGGTCCCAGTCACCCTTGAGTGCCGTGATGGTGCCTGGCTCCTCACTCACCAGCACCGGCTGTCCGCCCGCGTCGAGGACGGCCTGCCATGGCTCGGTCAGCTCCGGCTGCTCGACGCCGCGCTTGCAGAGGAATGCGATCTTGTGTCCGTTGAGCTCCGTCATGACTCCCATTCTGTCCCTTCCGGCGCGACGCGGGTGATGCGCCACAAACGCCACCCCACCAGTCCGAACCAGGCGGGCAGCAGCAGGCCGTAGACCATGTACGACATGCCCATGTACGGCCGGAACGTCTCGCTGACGATGTCGAGCGCTCCCGTCACCATGCCGAGGATGGCCACCGCCTTACCCGATCCGGCCCGGTGCATGACGGCCGAGAGGATCGGGTTCGCGGCCGCGGTGAGGATTCCCGCCCACGACACCGCGTTCGTGGCGGCGATCAGCGCCTCGGCGGCGCCCGTGAACACGAGCAGGGCCGGGACTGCGAGCCCCACGAACGACACCAACTGCGTCAGATACACGACGGGGTGCTCCGCTACTCCAGCAGCGCCCGGCCCTCCGTCGGGGGGACTGGGGCAGTGAATAGCAGCACCACGGGGACCAGGACCATGACGACGAACGCCGCAGCCGACGCGGCGCCGATCAGATAGAGGGTCCTCCAGGACGGGTCGGTGCGCGGCGGGTTCACGACTCCGATGGTCCCACCCCGCGTCGCCGGGCGCTGGGGGCGTTGAGAATCGTCACGTGCGTTGCCGCAGTTCGGGGCCATGATGGTCACCATGCACCTGCCACCCCTCGCAGAACCCGGCCGACGACAGCCCCTGTTCGCCCGCCGGGGCGCCGTCGCCACGTCCCAGCCCCTCGCCGCTGAGGCGGGGCTGTCGATCCTGCGCGCCGGGGGCGACGCCGTCGACGCCGCGATCGCGATGGCCGCGTGCCTGACGGTCGTGGAACCGTGCAGCAACGGTCTGGGCTCGGACGCGTTCGCGCTGGTCTGGGACGGGGAGCGGCTCCTCGGGCTCAACGGCTCCGGCAGGGCTCCTTCCTCGGCGTCGGCCGCGCGGCTGCGGGGCGACGGACGGGCCGTCATGCCGACCACGGGCTGGGAATCCGTCACCGTCCCGGGGGCGGTCCGCGGCTGGGCGGACCTGCACCAGCGCTTCGGGCGGCTGGGGTTCTCCGAGGTCCTGGCGCCCGCCGTCGCCCTGGCCGACGAGGGTTTCCCGGTCTCCGGGGTCGTCGCCTGGGGGTGGGGACGTGGTGTCGCGGCGGCGCAGTCGCGTCAGTCGGAGCCGAGCGCTCGGGGATTTCTGCCGCTGTTCGCGCCCGGCGGCCGGGCCCCCGGCGTCGGCGAGGTGTGGCGCAGCCCGGAGATGGCCGCCACGCTTACCGCCATCGGCGACACCGGCGGCGAGGTCTTCTACCGCGGGGACCTCGCCGAGCGCATCGTCGCCTTCGCCGCCGCGACCGGGGGGCGGCTCGCCGCTGATGACCTAGCCGGTCACCGCAGCGAGTGGGTCACGCCCATTAGCGCCCGGTACCGCGATCACGAGGTGTGGGAGATTCCGCCGAACGCCCAGGGGATCGCCGCGCTCATCGCCCTGAACGTCCTCGATGGCTTCGCGCCCGAGGAGGCGGCCGACTGGCACCGGCAGATCGAGGCGGTGAAGTTGGCGCTGACGGACGCTCACGCGCTCGTCGGTGACCCGGGGGTCGTCGACGTGCCCGTCGAGGCACTGCTGTCGGCAGCGCACGCGACCGCCCGCCGCGCCGCCATCGGGCCGCGGGCCGTGCCTCCCGGTGCCTTGGATCCCCGCTCCTCTGACACCGTCTACCTCTGCGCGGCCGACGGCAGCGGGATGATGGTGAGCTTCATCCAGAGCAACTTCCACGGTTTCGGATCCGGGGTGGTCGTGCCAGGAACGGGCATCTCGCTGCAGAACCGCGGCGCCGGCTTCTCGCTCGAGCCGGGGCATCCCAACGAGCTGGCCCCGGGCAAGCGCCCGTTCCACACGATCATCCCCGGGTTCCTCACCCGCGCCGGCGCCCCCGTCGGCCCCTTCGGCGTGATGGGAGGCGACATGCAGGCGCAGGGCCATGTGCAGATGGTCCTGCACACCGTCGACGGCGGAGACGACCCCCAGACCGCGCTCGGCCGGCCGCGCTGGTTCTGGGACCCGGGGACGGGCCGGGTGCAGGTGGAAGGTGCGGCAGGGGAGGGCGTCGTGACGCGCCTGCGTGGGCAGGGCCACGACGTCGAGGTCGCGGCGAACCCGGCGGTCTTCGGGCGCGGACAAGCCATCTGGCGGCTGGACCCGCACGACTCGGCCAGCGTCGTCGTCGCGGGCTCGGAGCCGCGGGCCGACGGCTACCCGATGGGCTGGTGACCCCCGGCTCGGGACAAGCCACAGCGGTCAACGCCTTCCTCCTGGCCGGGCTCCTCGCCCCAGGTGGCTTCGTCGCCCCGGGCGGGACCGCCGACCTGTCGCAGCTCCGCCGGGCCATCGACGCGTGCCTCAGAGCGCCCGGCCGGAGCGTCGGTCTGGGACGGTTCATGCAGCGCGTGCGGGGGCGGGGCGGCGACCTCTACTGGGACGACTCCCCGCCCGATCTCACCTGGCACATCCGGTCCGTCGACGCGGTGTGGGGTGTGGAGGGCTTGGCCGACCTCGCCGGACGGCTGATGACGCGGCCGTTGCCGGCGGATCGGCCGTTGTGGGAGCTGCTCGTCGTCCCCGGCGCGGCCCCCACGGCACCCGGGATCATCCTGCGCGTCCACCACTGTGTCGCCGACGGGGTGGCGGGCGTCCGGCTGGTCCGGGAGCTTTTCGGGGGTGACGCCGATGAGACGAGGGCCACGCCTACCGCCGTCGCGCCCCGCCGGCCGACGAGCCTGCGTCGGCGCATCCGCAGAGTGGCCGCAGGCCTCGTGAGGGTCGCGGCGGTGATCCGGCCCACCGTCGCACGCACCGTGCTGCTCGGCCCCCCATCGGACCGCGCCGCGGCGTCGCCTTCGTCGACGACGACCTGGGTGCCGTGAGTGCGGGAGCCAAGCGTGTTGGGGCGACGGTGAACGACGCCCTGCTGTCCGCCGTCGCAGGCGGAGCCGAGACCGCGCTGCGCGAGGCGGGCCAGCCGGTACCGCCCGTCCTCCCCGCCAGCGTTCCGGTGGCACTCCCGGGTGGGCACGGGCGGTCGGGCAACGCTGTAGGAGTGATGCTCGCGCGGCTCCCGACTGGCGTGGCCGACGCCGCTGACCGCATGGTCCGCATCGCGGCCGTCACCCGCGAGGCGAAGGAGGCGGCCCGCGACCAGGCAGCTTCGAACTCACGCGGAGCCGCTGGGGTTCGCGGATCTTCGCTCGCCTCGCCCGGCGCCAGCGGTTCATCGCGCTGTTCGTCACCAACGTCCGGGGCCCCGAACGTCCGTTGGCCGTCGCGGAGCGCCGCTGCTGCGCGCCTGGCCCGTGGCGCCCATCCAGGGCAACGTGCGGCTCGGCGTGGCCGCGATGTCCTATGCGGGGCGGCTGGAGGTCGCGGTGCACGCCGACGCGGACGCGCTCAACGCAGCGGTGCTGGGACGCGCGCTGGCTGCGGAGCTGCGGCGAGGAGCTGGCCGCTCACGGGTGCGGCCCGGCCTGGGGGAGACTACTGCCGCCTGTAGTAGTGGGGAGCCCGACTCCTGGTCAGTTCCTGCGCGCCGGGCCGTGCCGACGCCATGCCGCCCACGTCGCTGCCAAGGCCGCGGCCACCAGCGCCAAAGCCGTGCTGACCAACGTGGCGATCCCCAGCTCGGGCGCCTGCGCCCAGAGGGAGGCAACCGGCAGGCGTGGGCCGAGCCGGGTCGGGGCGTATCCCCACCAGAGGACGGGCCCGACGATGGCGCCGCCCAGGGCGAGCACTGCGCGCCACGTGCCGCTGCGCACAGCTGTCAGCGGCAGCAGGGTCAGGGCCTGCGCCAGCAGCAGACCGGGGATGATCACCGGCGCGTTCGACTCGACGGGGTTGAACCCCGGCGCGGGCGTCGGCGTGCCGAGTGCGAGATGCGTGAGGTCGGTCTGGAAACGCGACCACCTCGTCGTGTCGATGCCGGCCCCCGTGTTGGTCAGCGCAGCGATCCCGAACCCGAGCGACGGGCACGCCATCAGATAGGGCTGGGAACGATAGGTGCTGCCCAGATGCTCGACGCACGACGGCAGGTCCGCCCCGTCAACGGGATCGCCCACCGACACCAGCTGCTCCCACAATGGCCGCACCAACCAGCCGGAGCCGTACTGCGAGTACGGGTCGATGGTCGTCAGGGGTTCCCGCGCCGTGGCGAGGACCTCGTCGGGCAGGTCTGTCGGAACACTGCCCATGTGGGCCTGCAGCAGAGGCCGGAGGTGTGCGTGAGGAGCTGCCGCACCGACATGCGCCCGACGTCCCCGTCCGCCTCCACATCAGGCAGAACCTCCGCGACCGTGGTGTCGAGGGCGAGTCGGCCGTCGGCGATGAGCCGCTGGACGGCGAGTCCGGTGAACTGCTTGCTCGTGGAGCCCAGCACGAACGGCGTGTCTGCCGTCACGGGGCGGCCGCCCCCGGAGGTCCCGAGGTAGCTCTCCTCGTAGACGTCGCCGTCGCGGACGACGACGACCGCCACACCCGCCAGGCGCAGATCGGCCGATCGTTGCGCGATGAAGTCGCCGAGCTCCTCGGGAGTCGCCCACGACCCCGATGCAGCGGTAGGTGGCTGGGGTGCGCGCTACCCGAGCCCGGCGGCAGCGACGATGATCCCGAGACGGCCGCGGCGGTCACCAGCGACCATCGCGCAAGCCGGTCGAGACCGTCGGCGACACGCATACCTCCAGCGTCCTCAGCTTCCGAACTCCGGTCAAGTGGCGTTCTCGGCCGGTACCGTCGGGTCATGGACGCCCGAGTGAACTTCATCACCCTCGCAGTCACCGACGTGAGCGCCGCACGGCGCTTCTACGTCGACGGGCTGGGCTGGGAGCCGGCCTTCGAAGCCGAGGGGATCGTCATGATCCGACTGGCGCCGACGTTGGTCCTCTCACTCTGGGACGAGGACCAGTTCGAGGCCGAGGTCGGCCCGATCGCCCGCGGCGACGGCCTCGTCCCGCTCACCCTTGCGCACAACGTCCCGGCGCCGGAAGACGTCGATGCGGTGCTCGCCGATGCCGCCGCCGCGGGTGCCCGGGACGTGGTCTCGGGGCAGACCCGGGACTGGGGCGGCTACAGCGGGTACTTCGCCGACCCGGACGGGATCCGGTGGGAGGTCGCCTACAACCCCGGCCCGCTCGGCGTCGAGCTCATGGAGGCGGCTGGTCTGCTCTCATCGGCCCCCGCGCCCGGGGACCCCGCGACGTGACCGGCGGTGAGGACGCGCCCCGGCGGCGCCGGTGGCTCTACACGGCCGGTGCGGTGGCGGCGGCGGTGATCGCCGTCGTGTTCGCGACCGTGGGGGACGGCGTCGAGACCCCGGATGATGGGGGCTGGTCGCGTCTGATCGTCGCGTGGGGGCATCAGGTGGTCTGGGCCCTCCTCGCAGGAGCTCTGGCGGTGGCCGCGCTACGCGGCCGATGGCAGCGGGCCTCGGAGGTGCTGGCGGTCGCGGCCGCCGTTGTTTATGCCGCGTTCCTGGCGGCGGTGTTTCTCGGCGGGAGCTGACCTCATCCGCACTTTTCTCGCTGGAGGGCTTCTTGCGTGCATATGCACGCAGTCGGCTCCACAGCGAGAAAGTTGCCGGGCGGTTCCGACCGGAGACGGAACCCTGGTCTCGCGGACACTAGGGGACCTGGCTCACGCCCGGCGAACCCTAGGCTTCTGGGGACTGCGTGTCGGTCGTCCCCTCGTACAGACCGATGTGGTTGCCGAAGGGGTCTTCGAAAATCGCCCACCAGCTGGTCTCGCTGATCGGCGCTTTGGCCATGAGCACGCGGCCGCCGTTCGCCTGGGCCTTGGCGAGGGCCTCGTCGATCGAGTCGACCTCCACGTAGGACCGCGGTTGCGTGAAACCCTCACCCCGTGGCGCCAGCCCCCCTCCGCTGATCTTGTTGGGGGCCTGCCACATGGGGTAGCCCTCGAAGCCGGGCAGCTCCGCGATCTGCCAGCCGAACAGCTCGCTGTAGAAGCGCTGCGCCTGGTCGAGGTCCGTCACCGGGATGTCGATGTGGGTGATGTCTCCGTGCGGCATGCCTGTCCTCCCTGTGTGGGCCGCCGGTCCGACGGCGTCCTCGCCCGAGTCTGGCACGCGCACCAGCGCCTCCGATGGGCACGGCGATCATCCGTGCTGGCCGAGCGCGACATTGGCTCCGCCGTGCAACATCTGCGTCAGATGGCGCGCAGGTAGCCTCGGCCTACCGTCGCCCAGCTGAATCTGCTCACCGGAGCCTGGGGATGAGGACGGGGGTGCTCGCCTGGTACGCCTCGTAGTCGGGTTGTCCGCCCCATTTAATGTCGGCCTTCCTCTCCAGCAGCGGGACGCCACTCACCTTGGTGAGGAGAAGCGTCACGAAGAGGGGTGAGACGAGCGCGACCCATTGCCAGCCTTGGAGCGTGGGCAGCGCGATCATCGCGACACCGGTCCAGAGCACGATCTCGCCGAAGTAGTTGGGGTGCCGGGACCGTCCCCACAGACCAGTGGAGATGAAGCTGCCTGTGAACCAGTCCAGCCCCACCCGGGTGGCCGAGGTGATGGACACCCAGGCCGCGGCGGCCGTGAGCGTCATCCAGAGGCCCTGGATAAACCGGATGATCGACGGTTTGAGGTCGTCGAAGCGGTCGTCCTTGCCCGCCCGGTGGACCCGCCGGGCCAGGAAGGTGCCGAGCCGCGCCGCCCAGGCGAGCACCAGGGCCGACAGCAGTAGCGCCCGGGCGTCGACCCCATCAGGACGACGAACGGCAGCGAGATCAGGGCCGTGCGGTCGGCTGCGGAGCGGGTCACAGGAGCGCCACGATGTCGGCCTCGATCGCCGACGGCTCGACCTTGGGAGCGTAACGGCGCACGACGTGACCCTCTCGGTCGACAAGGAACTTGGTGAAGTTCCATTCGATGGCATCGCCCAGCGGCACGGGGGCCTCCGTGCGGAGCCACGCGAAGAGTGGGTGCGCATCGTCACCGTTGACGTCGACCTTGCCGAACATGGGGAAGGTCACCCCGTAGTTGAGGGAGCAGAACTCGGCGATCTGGGCGGCGTCGTCGAACTCTTGCCCGGCGAACTGGTCGCAGGGGAACCCCAGAACCTCGAGCCCCTCGTCGGAGTGGGTCGAGTACAGCTTCTCCAGACCGGCGAACTGCGGGGTGAAGCCGCACTTGGAGGCCGTGTTCACCACAAGGACGAGCTTGCCCCGATACTCGGACAGCGACTGCTCCCGGCCGGAGAGGGTGGACGCGGAGAATTCGTAGAGCGTAGTCACGAGCCAACTGTAGGTGTGCCGGTCAGCCGACGGCGACCGCGACGTCGCGCAGCGCGTAGCCGGAGATGATGTCGTCCCACCCCAGCTGAGGTTCGCGGAGCATCGTCACCCGGTGGGCGAACAACCTTGTCAGAAGAATGTCGGTCTCCTGAATCGCCAAGGCGTTACCGGGGCACTTGTGCGGGCCGTCGCCGAAGCTCATCACTTCGGGCCCGATGCCGCGGGGGAGTGGCCGCGCGGGGCACAGGTCCAGCGGCGCCTCGCCGACGGTGGCCGGGTCGGCGTTGGCCTGGCGGATGAACAGGTCCAACAGATCGCCCGGTTCGACGGTGTAGGTGTGGCCGCCGTCGGTGAAGCTGAACCCGCGCTGGGCGCGCCGGTAGAGATGCCCGACGATGGGTTCCAGCCGCAGGATCTCGTGGAGGATGGCATAACGCTCGGGCTCGTCCGCCTGGACGTAGCGGGCGCGGAGCGCGTCGTCGCGCAGGAGGTGCAGCGTGGCCATCGAGATGAACTCGCGGGTGGTCGCCATGCCCGCAGCGCCGTAGGTGACGCACTCGATGAGGATCGCGGGGATGCCGTAGCCCTCCTTGAGGAGGTGGCTGATGACGTCCTCCTGCGGCGCCTTGCGGCGCTCACGGATGGCGGGCCGCACGTCCCACAGGTAGAACCAGAGCATGGGGACGCTGCCGCGGAGCTGGCGCACAGTGCTCGCGACGCGACCCTCGGGCTCAGACGAGGCCGGGTCGAAGGACGGCTGGTCGAAGAGGCGCTCCAGGCGGCGGGCCATGCGGTCGATGCGCGAGTCGGTGAGCCCGATGACCTGGGCGGCCACCTCGGTCGAGTACTGCAGGGACACGTCGTCGAGTTTTGCCTCGCCAGCCCCGACCATCTCCGCGACGAGAGCGTCGGCCCGCGATTCCATCAACCCCCGGTACCTCGCCGCCACGGTTTTCGGCGCGAAGTAGCGCGCGATCTTGCTGCGCTGCTGGCGGTGCGGCTCGCCGTCCATGAAGAGGATGGGCTCGTCGGCCATGGTCCCGTCGGGGATGGACTCGGAGTTGAAACCGGCCTGTGCGGTGGCGTCGCGTTCGCGCAGGATCTGTCGGACGGCCTCGGTGGAGCGCACCCGCCACACCCCGTCGACGCGTTCGACGCGGGGTGAATCGGCCTCCCCGGGCTTGACGGAGATGCGACGACAGGCGGTCTCGGCGCTCATGTCTCCAGGCTAGGGCGACGCCGCCGATTCGGTCGCGGATCCGTTGGTCCCGGTCAGCAGCCGCAGGACGTTCGCACGATCAGCTCGGGCTTGAACACCTGGCCCTTCCCGCCCGGGTGGAGCAGCTGCCGGACCGCCGCCTTCGCCATCGCGGCCATCGGGACACTCGCCGTCGTCAACGGGGGGATGGTGAATTCGGCCTCCGGGGAACCGTCGAAGGACGTGATCGCGATGTCGTCGGGGACGGACCGGCCGAGTCCGTGCAGGCCGGCGATCAGGCCGATGGCCTGCTGGTCCGACATGGCGAACACCGCCGTGCAGTCGGGGAAGTCGCGCACCAGGCGTTCCGCCGCCTCGCGGCCGGCGGCCGACGACCAGTTGACCCGGATAATGGCGTCGCGCGGTAGTCCCTCCTCAGCGAGGACGTCGCGCCAGGCCCGCTCGCGATCGTCGACGACGGTGTGGCTGTCCGGGGTGTCCGACCCGGCGACCAGGGCGATCCGCCGGTGCCCGTGCACCTCGATGAGGTGCCGCACCGCCTCCCGGCCGCCCTCGTAGAAGTCGGGCAGAACGGAGGTCGCGTCGATGTCCGGCGGGACGAGGCTCAACCGGACCATCGTGATCTTGTTGCGCAGGATCACCTCGACGGCAGCAGGCTCGGGCACGGCCGCGGTGATGATGCCCGCGACCAGGTGCCCGCTGAGCGACTCCACCAGCTCGGCGAGATGCCCCGTCGACCCCTGCGCCAACACGAGGTTGACCCCGGCAGCCCGTGCCTCCACCTCGACCGCCTGCGCCAGCGCCGCGAAGTAGGGGTTGCGGACGTCCGGGACCACGAGCCCGACGAGGTCAGAGCGCCCCATGATGAGCGACCGCGCCGCCGCGTTGGGCCGGTATCCCAGCTTGTCGATGGCGTCCAGTACCCGCTGGCGCGTGGCCTCGGCCACCGGCCGCGGCCCGTTGTTGACCACGTAGCTGACGACGGCGGAACTCACGCCGGCGAGGCGGGCGACGTCGTCGCGGGTCGCCCCGCGTGTCGTCCGCACCGCTCCGCTCGACATGCTCTCCTCCTCACAGCTGTGGCCAAGCCTAGGGCCGCGGCCCGCGGCGGCCGAAACCGCCTCAGTCGACGGCGTCGACGAGGTAGATCAGCGCGTGGTCGGGGTGCACGGACGCCTCCATGAGGCCCGCGGAGGCGAGCAGGCTTCCGGGCAGAACGACCCCGGCCTCCTCGGCCACCGGCACCAGCTTCGGCGGTCGTCCATGGGTGAGGTCGACGGTCTCGGTGGCCATATCGCGCTTGACGCCCCACCAGGCCGGCGGCCGCAGGCCGGACGGCACCCGCCCGACGAGGACGGGCGAGACGCGGTAGCGGCGGGCCGGGTCGAGCCCCGGCATCCGGAGCCGGCCTCGCAGGCTCGTGACGTGGGTCGACACCGCGGCATACGAGTAGATCGCCCGCGAACGGTCCGGGGCGACGACGCCCGTGGCCGTCAGCGACTCGTCGGGGAAGTCGAGGCGCACGAGGTCACCGCCGTGCAGGAGGTCCCGGTGCGCCTTATGGAAGGCGATCCACTCACCCAGCTCGGCCAGCTCGTCGTCGGAGGCCTGGCGCAGATCCCACTCGATGCCGAGGTGCCCGAACAGGGCGGTCGCGGCCCGGAAGTTCAGCTCGTGGGTCCGGCCGGTGGTGTGCGACGTGAGCGAGGCGATGTGCGAGCCCAGCATCTCCGGCGGCAGCAGCTGCTGCGTCCAGCGCATCATGTCCTGCCGCTCCAGCGGGTCGATGCAGTCGGACACCCACACGCGGTCGGTCCGCTGCAGGATGCCGAGGTCCACGCGGGCGCCGCCCGACGAGCACGACTCGATCTCCAGCCCCGGATGGGCGGCCTTGATCTCGTCGATCAACCGGTACACCGCCTCGGTCTGGGCGTGCACCCCGGCCCGCCCGAGCGGGTGGGTGCCGGCGTCGATGAGGTCGCGGTTGTGGTCCCACTTGATGTAGCTGATGTCGTACTCCGCCAGCATCGCGAAGATCTGGTCGCGGATGTGGGCGTAGCACTCGGGGATACCGAGGTTGATCACCTGCTGGAACCGCGTCTCGACGGGGGTCCGGCCGCCGGTCGCCATGATCCACTCGGGATGTACGCGGGCGACGTCGGAGTCCTCGTTGACCATCTCGGGCTCGAACCACAGGCCGAACTGCATGCCGAGCTCCTTGACCCGGTTGACCAGCGGGTGGAGCCCGTTCGGCCAGACGTCGCGGGACACCACCCAGTCGCCGAGACCCGCGTGGTCGTCGCGACGGGCCCCGAACCAGCCGTCGTCGAGCACGTAGCGCTCCACGCCGACGGCGGCGGCCTTCTCCGCGAGTTCCAGCAGCGGCTCGAGCGAGTGGTCGAAGTAGACGGCTTCCCAGACGTTGATGGTCACGGGGCGGACCGACGACGGGTGCTGCGGCCGCGACCTCAGGTAGCGGTGGAACCGGCGGGCTACCTCGTCGAGGCCCACGCCGTACGAGCCGTAAAGCCAGGGGCTGGTGTAGGACTCGCCCGGGGAGAGGACCACCTCGCCAGGGAGGAGGAGTTCGCCGCCGCCGATGACCTGCTCGCCGGTGAAGTTCCGCTCGGCGAGGTGCGTGTGATTGCCGGACCAGCCGACGTGCACGCCCCACACCTCGCCGTCGGCGAAGCTGAAGCCGGGCACACCCGCGTGCAGGACGGTCGCGGCGTCGGCGCCGGTGCGGCCCTTGCGTCCTTCGCGGACGTGGGCGCCCACCGTGAAGGCGCGGCGCTGCGGCACCCGCTCCTTGGCCCATCGGCCCGCCTGGTCCTGGAGCTCGGACGCGACCGTCGGGACGGGGTAGGCGAGGATCAGGTCGTCGACGCGGTACTCGTCGCCGCCGGTGTTGGCGAGCACCGCCCGGCTGCGCAGCACGCCGCCCGCGGTGAGCTCGAGGGTGAGGGTGATCTCGAGGCCGGCGACGTCGTCGCGCGCCACGACGGTGAGGGCGCCGGTGCCCAGCTCGATCAGCGCGGGCGTGTCGTCGGAGGCGTCGCGCGGCTCGCCGTCGATGAGGAGGGTGTGGGTGACGAACCGTGGCGACCACGCCGAGCCGTCGGGCCGCGAGCCGCTGAGGCCGGGGCGGCCGACCCAGCCGGCCCAGTGCTCGGGGAGGATGGCCAGCCGAGTGGGGTCGTCGACCATGCTGGGCGCCGCGGGCATCACGGCGGTGAGCGCGAGGGTGGCGACGTCGTCGAGGGTGAGCTCGCCGGGGTCCGCGCCCCAGTGGAGGAGCGCGGGGAGGCGGCCGGATGCGAGGTCGACGACGACGCCGACCCCCTCGGACCGCAGGGTGACGAAGGCGTTGACGGGGTGGCTCATGGGATCCCTCCTGGATCTGGCCGTGCTGTGTGGAGGAGCGGGCCGGCGAGTTAGCGGCACTCCATTGGCCGCCGGTCATCTACTCATGTAGACAACATGGTGGCACCTGCTCTGTTAAGAAATCAAGCGTAAAATTCCCTGGATAACAAGTTGGTAACGGAAGGTCGCGCTCTGCATGTGACGCGTGTAGATTCCATCATGCAAACCAGCACACCCCCGGACAGAGTCGCCGGGGCCCATCCCAAAGAGGGGAACGTGGTGAGTACAAGAGCAACCGAGCCGGACCTCGTCCCGGACCGCAAGCGCCGCAGCGATCTGCTCACGGCACTGCTGTTCATCGCGCCTGCCGGCGTCGGATTCGTGGTCTTCTACCTCGTGCCGGCCATCCGCGGCTTCTACTTCAGCTTCACGCAGTACAACATCCTGGGGTCGCCGACCTGGATCGGCACCGACAACTTCGAGAAGATCGCGGTCGACCCGCTGTTCTGGAACGCGATGGCCGTGACCATCTGGTACGTCATCCTCAACATCGGCTTCCAGACAGTCATCGCGATCGTGCTGGCGGTGCTCATGCAGCGGCTGACCAAGTCGATCGCGCTGCGCGGTGCGCTCCTGCTGCCGTGGCTGATCTCCAACGTCATCGCCGCCATGCTGTGGTTCTGGCTGCTGGACTACCAGATCGGCCTGTTCAACCAGGTCATCGAGTGGATGGGCGCATCCAAGATCGCCTTCTTCGCCGACGAGACGTGGGCCATCCCCACCATCGCCTTCGTCAACGTGTGGCGGCACATGGGCTACACCGCCCTGCTGGTGTTCGCCGGCCTGCAGACCATCCCGAAGTACATCTACGAGGCCGCCTCGATCGACGGCGCCTCCGAGTGGACGTCCTTCTGGAAGATGACGCTGCCCCTGCTGCGTCCCGTGCTGGCGATGATCCTGGTCATCACGGTCACCGGCTCGTTCCAGGTGTTCGACACCGTGGCCGTGACCACGCGCGGCGGACCCGTCAACGTCACCCGCGTGATGCAGTACTACATCTACCAGAAGGCCTTCGGTGAAGGTCAGTTCGGCTACGGCAGCGCACTGGCCGTCATCCTCTTCATCATCCTCGCCGTCCTGGCCGCCATCCAACTGCGGATGCTGCGTGCCGGCGAGTCGGACCTGGCGTAAAGGAGTCCCACCATGGCCAACCACGCTGACACCAGCACCGACGCGCCGGTGCGGAAACGAAAGAAGATGAGCGCTGGGCGGATCCTCGCCTGGGCCGTGATGATCGCCTTCCTGATCCTTTCGCTCTTCCCCTTCTACTGGATGCTTCGCACGGCACTGTCGACCAGCCGGTCGTTGTCGTCGGACCCGTCGTCGCTGCTCCCCGTCGACTTCACGTTCGGCGCCTTCGAGCGCGTGCTCGGGCTCGCCACGCAGGAGGAGGCCATCGCCGAGGGCGGCTCCGGCGCGTCGGTGAACTTCTGGCTCTACCTGCGCAACTCGGTCATCTACGCCGGTGCAGTCACGCTCGGCCAGGTGTTCTTCTCCGCGATGGCCGCCTACGCCTTCGCCCGGCTCCGCTGGCCCGGCCGCAACCTCGTGTTCGGCATCTTCCTCGGCGCGCTGCTCGTGCCGCCGATCTTCACCAGCCTGCCCAACTTCCTGCTGATCAAGAACCTCGGTCTGCTCAACACCTTCCCTGGCATGATCCTGCCGACATTCCTCATGACCCCGTTCGCCATCTTCTTCCTGCGCCAGTTCTTCCTGGGCATCAACCGGGAGATCGAGGAGTCGGCCTCGCTCGACGGGGCGGGACCCTGGCGCACGTTCTTCAGGATCATCCTGCCGATGAGCACCGCGCCGATCACCACCCTCGGGATCCTCACCTTCATCACCACCTGGAACGACTACTTCTGGCCACTGCTCGTCGGCAACACGGAGGGCACCCGCGTGCTCACGGTCGCGCTCGGCGTGTTCAGGTCCCAGACCCCCGCCGGCTCGCCGGACTGGGCGGGCCTCATGGCCGCCACCCTGGTGGCCGCCATCCCCGTCCTGGCGCTGTTCTTCGCCTTCGCCCGTCGAATCATCGACTCGATCGGCTACTCGGGCAGCAAGTAACCGCCGTCCGACTCCAAGACAACCCCACTCATCCTTCACCTACCCGTCACGAAAGGAACCCCACCATGGCCCGATTCCAGCTCCGCAAGGCCGGCACGGCCCTCGCGGCCCTCACCGCCCTGACCCTGACGCTCACCGCCTGCGGCGGCGACAACGGCACCACCGAGCCGGGCGCCACCGGCGCCGGCGACGCGATCGACACGTCGGCCGCCTCCGGCGAGATCGACTACTGGCTCTGGGACAACAACCAGAAGGCCGCCTACCAGCAGTGCGCCGACGACTTCAAGGAGGAGTCCGGCATCACCGTCACCATCACGCAGTACGCCTGGGACGACTACTGGACCGGTGTCACCAACGGCTTCGTGGCGGGCACCGCCCCTGACGTCTTCACCAACCACCTGTCGAAGTACCCCGAGTTCGTGTCCCAGGGCCAGCTGGTCCCGCTGGACGCCACCCTCGAGGCCGACGGCTTCGACGTGTCGAACTACCAGGAGGGGCTGGCCGATCTGTGGGTGGGCCAGGACGGCCAGCGTTACGGCCTGCCGAAGGACTTCGACACCGTCGCCATCTTCTACAACAAGGCACTCATCGAGGCCGCCGGCGTCGACGAGGCCGAGCTCGCCAGCCTCGACTGGAACCCCCAGGACGGCGGCAGCTACGAGAAGATGATCGCCCACCTGACCGTCGACACCAACGGCGTGCGCGGTGACGAGCCCGGCTTCGACAAGAACAAGGTCGCGGTCTACGGCCTCGGCCTCGACGGCGGCTCCGGCGGCGCTTACGGCCAGACCCAGTGGTCCATGTACACCGGCACCACCGGCTGGACCCACACCGACAAGAACCCCTGGGGCACCAAGTACAACTACGACGCCCCGGAGTTCAAGGACACCATCTCCTGGATGGCGTCGCTGGCCGACAAGGGCTACATGCCCACCGTCGAGGCCGTCACCGGCCAGAGCTCCGGCGACATCTTCGGCGCCGGCAAGTACGCCATGATCACCAACGGCTCCTGGATGATCAACCAGATGTTCGGCTACACCGGCGTCGAGACCGGCCTCGCCCCGACCCCCGTCGGCCCGTCCGGTGAGCGCGCCTCGATGTACAACGGTCTCGCCGACTCGGTGTGGGTCGGCTCGGACAACAAGGCCGCGGCCGTCAAGTGGGTTGAGTACCTCGGCTCCGCCGCCTGCCAGGACGTCGTCGGCGAGGCGGGCGTGGTCTTCCCGGCCATCCCCAGCGCCACCGAGAAGGCGCACGCTGCGTTCGCGGATCGTGGCATCGACGTCGAGCCCTTCCTGGTGCACGTGAACGAGGGCACGACCTTCCTGTTCCCGATCACCGACTACGCCTCGCAGATCAACGGCATCATGCAGCCGGCTGTGGACGCTGTGTTCACCGGTCAGGCCGACGTGGACTCGCTGGACGCCGCCAACGAGCAGGTCAACGCCCTGTTCAACGGCTGATCCACTGACCGACGGGGGGCCGGGCGGGTGACCGTCCGGCCCCTCGTCTGGTCTGAGTTGAGCAGATGGCACGTGTCGCGGCCGAGCCCACGCTCAGGCACCGCGGGGGGATCTCCGCGACTGGTGCCATCTGCTCAAACCATCCCGCCCCACAGGAGCAGCCATGCCGAGCCTGACCGTCCCGACGCCGGACCTGGTCCGGGTCCAGCCCGGACCCCGCGACACCTGGCGCGCCCCGGCCGCGGCCGGCGTCGCCGTCGACCTCGTCCCAGCAGCCGACGGCGGACTGACCGTCCGGCTCGCCACGGCTGGAACGCCGCTCAGCCGAGTCCATCTCCGCTGGCGCCGCACACTCCCCGCTGACGCACTCATCCTGGGCGACGCCTGGGAGCGCACCTACGGCGACACCTGCTGGCAGCCGCTGCGCCCCGACGTCGCACACCCGTGGATGGTGCTCGCGCACTCGCCAGCCGCCGGGTCCACGTGGGGCGCCGGCGTCGACGTCCGCGCCGGATCGTTCGCCTTCTGGACCGTGGACGACGCGGGAGTCTCGCTCTGGCTCGACGTCCGCGCCGGCTCCGACGCGGTCCTACTGGGCGACCGCCAGCTGACCGCCGCCGTCGTCCGGTTCGTCGACGGCGGCGACCCGTTCACGGTCCAGGGCGCCCTGGCCGCCGCGCTCTGCCGCGACCCGCGACCCACCGGTCCGCTCGTCGGCGCCAACAACTGGTACTACGCCTACGGCCGTGACTTCGACGCCGACGCCGTCGCCCGCGACGCCCGCACCATCGCCGACCTCGTCGGCGACCATCCCGTCCGGCCCTTCGGGGTAGTCGACGACGGGTGGAGCATCGACGGCACCGCCGACGGCCTGCCCGCCTCGGGCGGCCCCTGGGACGTCGGCCGCCCAGGCGAGTTCCCGAACATGGCGGAGGTCGCCGCCCGCATCGCCGCGGAGGGGGTGCGGCCGGGGATCTGGTTCCGCCCGCTGCAGCACCGGTGGCGGCCCGAGGCCGGCGGGCTGCGTCCGTGGGAGGGTGGCTGGGCCCTCGACCCCAGCCACCCCGCGACCCTCGAGCGGGTCGCCGCCGACGTCCGACGCATCCGCGACTGGGGCTACGACCTCATCAAGCACGACTTCTCCACCTTCGAGGCGCTCGGCCAGTGGGGGCCGACCATGGGCCCGCGTCCCATCGCCGACGGCGTGCACGTCCACGACCGCACCCGGACCACCGCCGAGGTGCTGGTCGACTTCTACCGGGTGATCCGGGGTGCCGCCGGCGACGACGGTGTCGTGCTCGGCTGCAACGTCGTCGGGCACCTCGCCGCGGGCCTCGTCGAGGCGCAGCGCACCGGCGACGACACCTCCGGCCTGGTCTGGGAGCGCACCCGGCGCGTGGGCGTCAACACACTCGCGTTCCGGCTCGCCCAGCACGGCCGGTTCTTCGCCGTCGACGCCGACTGCGTGCCCAGCACGCCGGCCACCGACTGGGGCAAGAACCGGCAGTACCTCGACCTGATCGCCCGATCCGGGACGGTGCTGTTCGTGTCAGTCGACCCCGCGACTCGCACCGACCGGGTCGACGCCGACCTCGCCGCCGCGCTGAGACTGGCCCTCGACGGCGGCGCCCCCGGGGGCGTGCGGCCGGTGGACTGGCTGCACACGGCCACCCCGTCCCGCTGGGAGGCCGGCGACCGGAGCATCCACTACGACTGGTTCGCGCACGAGGGCGCCGACCCGTTCGACGCGACCGAGCCCGCGACCCCGTCCGAGTGAGGGGGACCTGCACTTTTCTCGCTGTGGGGCTTCCTAGGTGCATATGCACAGGAGAGGCTCCACAGTGAGAAAACTGCAGACCACTAACCGAGACGCAGCGCGTCTGACAACGGATTCTGTCCGAAGGTTACGTTGACGCACCCCCCTGTCAGACGGCAAAGTGCCACCGATTGGCGATCGTGGGGCGCCGAGGACCCTCCAACGGGAAGGTGGTGCGTCTGGTGCACGTGAAGCCCTGCCCGGTGGCGGATGCGGTTGCTCGGCGCGTCGTGTCCGCGCTGCGCACCGATCAGCTGATCCTCGTCTGCGCTCCGCCGCCTTACCACCCGCGGCGGATCGTCGACCGCGCCGTCGCGCTCCTCGACGTCGGACGGGTCACGCGGCTGCGCCTCACCGGCGACGAGCCTCAGCCGTCGGTCAGCGACGCCGACCTCGTCGTCCTCCATGTCGACGACGCCGATGACCGGGCCGCGCAGCGCGTCCGGAGGCTGTTGGCGGACCCGGCGCTGGTCGGTACGAGGGTGGTCGTCGCCGCCGAGCTCGACGGATGCGACTGGGCAGAGCTGCTGACGGTCGACCGGGTCCTGCGGCACCAGGACCTCGTACTCACCGAGGACGAGATCCTCGCCGTCCACCCCGAAGCCGCGGACCCCGTCGTCCTCCACCAGATCCTCCACCAGACCGGAGGGGTGCCGGCCCTCTCGCACGTGCCGTACAGCGACCCGCGCCGCTATGCGCTCGAGGTAGAGGAGGCGGCCCGCCCGTGGGCCGCCGTCGTGCTGCCACAGGTCCATCGCGACCCCCTGCTGCGGCTCCAGGCAACCCTGGGCCGTGCCGGCGACGACACCGTGACCGCCATCGCCACAGCACTCCTGGAGCGGACGGTCACGCCGCAGGAACTGCGCGAGCTGCGGGAGTCGTCCACGGCGGTGACGGTCGCGGGCCCGCACCGATCCAGCCTGCCGGACGGGCTGACCAGCGCCGTCTTCCGCGCCTGGGGGAACGCCGACCCCGCGGCGGTCGATGCGTGGCACGCCGACGTTCTCAAGGCGGCCGATGCCGTCGCCCCGGACCTCACCGGGTTGGAGCGCATCCGCGTCTACTCGACGCTCGGAGAGTGGGAGCGGGTCGACGAGGTCCTCGCGACCACCATGCACCCGCTCGTCCACCTCACCGCCGCCCATGTCACGTGCGTCCGCAGCGCCTGGCCGAAGCACTTCCCGCCCGCCCTGCGCCACCTCACCAGGGCCCGGCGCTACCTCGACGGACTGGAGCGGCCGGCCCGCATCAGCTCCTCGACCCCCGAGGCCTGGCAGGACCTGGGATACCTCCTGTCCGCCCAGCGGGCCCCCGAGCCCGGGTCGACCCTGGCGAGACTGCGTGAGTGGTTCGATCCGCTCGCCGCGGGCGGGCGGCCGGCGAGCGCGACGCAGGCGCGCCGCCAACTCCTCGACGCTGCCCGATGGCTGGTGGCCGAAGCGGCCACCGGGCTGTCGTTGGACCGGAGGCGGCACGACGAGGCCGCCGTGGTGTGCGGGACCCTCCTCGGCGCGGCGGATGCCGGCCTCGTGCTCGGCGAGATGGGGATCGCCCGCGACTGCTCCGCGGCCGCGGTGCGCATGAGCATGGACATGGGCGCGCGCATGGACCACTACTCGGGCCTCCGTCGCGGCGTCATGCTGCGCGCCGCGCTCATGGCCGCGCACGGCGGCCTGCCCCGCGCCGCCGAGGCCCAGCTCGCCGAGGCTGACCGGTACCGCGTGGGGCAGGAGGCGTCCCAGGACGCGCTGCGCTCGCTGGCGGCCGCCTACGCGGTGCTGGACCTGGGACAGGCCGGGCCGGAGGAGGCGCCGCTCGTGGACCCGGACCGCGCGTGGGCTCCTCACGAGTCGACCATTCGGACCCTGGAGCTAGCGCTGTGGCGGAGTCCGGAGGCCGGCGCCAGGTGGGCCGGGTCCATGCTGCAGCGCGCCGCGTGGGCCGGCCGCCCCGGCTGGGAGTGGTGGCCGCTGCAGAGCGTGCTCGTGATGCTGCTGCTGCGCCGCGGCATGATCGGCCAGGCCCGGAGCGTCCTGGAACACGCCCAGGTCCCCGGATCGCTCAACGCGGTGCTCCTGGCCGCGCTGGAGTGCGCGGCCGGCCGGACGGGCGCCGCGGCCGCACAACTCGACCACGCACTGCGCTCGGATCAGCTGTCCAACCGGTGGCGCATCGTCGCGACGGGGGTGCAGATCGCCTGCATCGTCGACGACCCGGCGCGCGCGGACGACGTCCGCGTCCTCGCCAACTCTCAGGACTGGGGCAACGTGCTGGGGGCGCTCGCCGTCCTGCCCGACGCCGCCCTGACGGCCATCGCGCCGCTGATGGGGCAGCGCCTGACCCGGTATCCAGGGCTCGCCGTCGCCCCGACTCCGGTGGCTGGAGGCGTCGACGGGGCCCTCACCCGCCGCCAGCGGGAAGTCCTCCAGGCGCTCGCCGAGGGAGGGACCATGGCCGACGTCGCCCGGCGACTCGTTGTGAGCACCGAGACGGTGCGCTCGACGGCCAAGGCCGCCTACAAGCGGCTGGGCGCTGGGGACCGGGCTGGAGCGCTGGCGATCGCCCGGGCACGCGGCCTCATCTGACGCATCTGACGCAGCGGACGCAGCGGACGCGGGTGGCCGTGGGTGAACCGGGTGAAGTCGTGGGTGAATCCGGAGGCCAGCCGGGGGGAACCAGTCGACCTTCGGCGAGTGGATTACTAACGAAAGTGCATGGCGGGAGCGTGATGAGGGTGACATGAGGGTGATTCCGGGTCGTCACCCGGGCGCCGCGGTCCCGATGCGGCACCGCATCGTGCCCAGTAGACATGGGGTCACGGCGCCGGCTTCGCGGGATGGCACATGCACCACCCACCGCGGGCCGTGGCGCACCCCATCTGCATCGAGGAGAACCCATGAGCACCACGTCCCCCGTGTCGAAGCGCCGGATCGGCGCCGTCGTCGCCGCTGTCGCCACGTTCGCGATCGTCTCGGCCTCCGCCGCCACCCTGGGCGGACTCGACAACCAGTCACTGGGCGCGAACAGCAACACCGTCGTCGCCCCCGTCGAGAACGGGGTGACCCTCACGTTCGACACCTCCTACGACGCGGCCGCGCAGGCGTACGTCGTGAGCGCCGTCGACCTCCAGGCGACCGACCCGGCAGAGACCATCTCCGACGACGCCGAGATCAAGCTGACGCTCGTGGACGCTGCCGACGCCGTGCTGGTCGAGTACGTCAGCACCGACGGCGGCGAGTCCTGGACCGATCCGGCTGGCACCGTGACCGCCCACGATGTGGCGCGCGCGTCGGTCGTCATCGACGGCGGGGTCGTGGCGGTCTCCGCGTCCGAGATCGACTGACCGCCGGCATCGTGCGTCGAGTGGGGCCCTGGGCGCTGACGCTCCTGCTCGTCGCGGCCGTCTGGCCGGCGACGTGGGGCGGCATCACCGGGCTGACCTTCGTCCAGGGCCACTCGATGGAGCCGACCTACTACACCGGCGACCTCGTGCTGACGATCAGGCAACCCGCCTACGAGGTCGGCGACGTCATCTCGTTCCAGGTGCCGCCCGGTCAGGCGGGGGAGGGCGGCCGCGCCATCCACCGGATCAGCGCGGTCGGCACGCTCGACGGCGCCGAGGCGTACATCACCCTCGGGGACAACAACGCGGAGGCCGACCCGTGGCTCACTCCGTCCCGGCACATCATGGGCCGGGCGGTCGCCCACGTGCCGAAGGTCGGGCTGCTGCTCGGGTCGTCGCTGCAGCGAATCCTGCTGGGGGGCGCAGCTGCTCTGGTCGTCCTGGCGCTGCTGTGGCCGAGCCGGGCGCCGACGCCGGATCCGGAGCCGGCAGCGTGACGACGTCCCGCGTCCGCGCCCGCATGGTCGTCGTCCTGGCCGCCGTCATCCTGGGCCTCGGTCTGGTGACGAGCTCGGCCGCCACGCTCGGTGGGCTCGTCGTCGCCCCGCTCGGCGGGGCGCGCGCGGATGTCGGCGGCGCAACGACCGTCACGCTCGACTGGAACGTCGGCGTCCCCGCGGCCTCCTTCGGCCGCCTGCAGAACGTCAGGGTCTCCTCGGCCGACGAGTTCGGGACCGACGCTCGCATCGAGGTCACCGCCCGGGGGGCGGGCGGGACCTGTGGCGGGGTGGCCGCCGTGCGGGAGTCGGGGGCCGTCGTCATCGACTTTCCCGGCTGCACCCTGGCGCTCGTCGACCTGGCGGGGGTGACGGCGGTCGCGGTGAGCCGCGGGGAGGCCGTCGTGCTGGAGGGTGACCTCGGCGGCGTCCGGGGGACCGTGTCGGCATTCCGCGGCGAGGTCGTCGAGCCCGCAGCCGCCTCGGCGGACTTCACGCTGGTCGACCGCGACGGGCTCCGCTACCTCGCCACGGTCAGCGTCGACGTCCCGGCGGTCCGGCCGGAGGAGATCGACGGAGCCCGGCTGCTGCTCAGCCTGGAGGGGGCCGGTGGGGCCGCCGTCGTCGCCCGGGTCGGAGACGACGGCGTGGCCGCGGCGCCGGGGGGCGCCGGGTCGCGCGTCACCGTGGACCTGGCCCGGGTGTTGCCGGAGTTGCCGAGGGCGGCCGGTGTCGCGGGATTCGCGATCCTGGTCCTGCGCCCGCAACTCCTGATCGCGGCAGGAGGAGGTGAGTACGCGGTGACGACGGCGGGCGCCACGCTCGACGTGACCGACCCCACCCCGACGCCCACCCCTGGCCCGGGGCCTGACGCGTCGGGGCTCGTGCCGGTCGCGACCTCCGCGGGGCACGTCGTGCGACAGCGCTCCCTGTCCTGGAGCGACGACGGCTACTGCTTCGCGTTCGTCGTCGTCGGCGACGCGCCCGAGAGGCAACGGTGGACGGCCACGTTCGACACCCGGCTCCCGCCGATGCGGGGCATCAACCCCACGTCGATCCGGCTGCGGAACGGGGAGACGATCGCCTTCGATGCGGCATCTGGGCTCTGGACCATCGGCGGCACCGGACCCAACCGCAACATCAAGGACGGGGAGACCTCGGCCGAAGTCGGCTACTGCGTCACCGTGCCCTCTGCGCCGTAAGCGTCAGGCGAGCGTCTTGACCAGCAGATCGCCGCGCCGCTCGAAGCCGACGTGCTCGAGGTAGTGGCGGTGGACGTCGGTGGTGGGCCCCGCCGTCACTTCCCGGATTCCGTGGGCGCGCAACGCGCTGGTGCGGGCACCGTAGATCCACCGGCCCAGCCGTGAGTCGCGGTAGGCGGGGAGCACGTAGTCCAGGGCCAGGTGCAGGGAGTCGCCGTCGCGGGTCCCGAGGACGGCGCCTGCGGGCATGCCCTCGCGCATGAGGATGAAGGCGGTGTCGGCCGGGCGCCGGCGGTACTCCGGCTGGGAGGCGGCGATGTCGTCCTCGTGCGAGTGCAGGAAGTCGACGAGGAACGGCGCGTCCGGCGCGATGGGGACGGCGCCCAGCTCGGTGGAGCTGCTGAACTCCTTGGACAGCGCGATGACGTGGAACACGACGATGGTCGCGTTGGCGAGGATGATCGGGATCGAGCCGATGAGTGCGCCGTAGCCGACGTAGAAGACCGACCCGATGAGCGAGATGGTCCGGATCTTCACGATCGAACTCATGGCGAACGACAGCACGACGAAGGCGGAGGCGATGTAGCCGACGAGCTCGATCCAGTTCATGAGGCAGCTTCCCACGTCCGCCCGGCTGAGCGTGCCGTCATCCGGTCGTGCGCGCCCTCGCCAGGCAGCTGCTGGAGGTTCGCAGCGACTTCACGCAGCACTCCGAGCAGTTCTACTTCCAGGAGGCCGACCCCGACACGTCGCTGGCCAAGCAACTGGTCCACGCCGTCGCGCTGCGCGACGCGGCCCAGGCCTCGGCCGACGCGACTGTTCGCGATGCGGGCATCCACCTCGGGTTGGCGCTCGAGGATCTGGCGACGACCCTGGCGCGGCAGTTCCTCTCCCTCGAAGGCGACGTGGACGAGACCATCGACGCCTACCACCGGGAGCACTACCGGGGAGTCACCCCTGGAAGTCCTCGGGGTCGACGTGCTCGAGGAACTCGCTGAACGCCTTGATCTCCTCCTCCTCATCGACATGCTCCTCGCGCTCGTCCGCGATCCCGGCCTGGTCGAGGACGTCCTCCGCGACCCAGATGACGGATCCGGTTCGGAGCGACAGGCCGATGGCGTCGGAGGGCCGGGCGTCCAGCACGCGGTCGCCGAGGGGCGTGTTGAGGGTGATCTCGGCGTAGAACGTGCCGTCGTCGATGCGGGTGACGGCGATCCGCTCGACCTCGGCGTCGAGCGCCTCGAGCATGGAGCGCATCAGGTCCAGGGTGAGGGGGCGGGGCGGCGGCGTGTCGTCGGCGCCCTTGAGGATCGCGGCCGCCTCCAGGCCGCCGATCCAGATCGGCAGGATGCGGCCGTGGCCCAGGTCCTCGTCGAGGGGCTTGAGGATCACCACGGGCTGTTGTCTGGCGTCGAGGGCCAACCCGGCGATGCGGACGGGGATCATGCGCTCCACCTCCCAGCGGGTCCCGGCGGGGGCCGGGTTGTCGCGGTCATGTCCATCGTATGCCGGGCGCGCGCCGCGGCGGGGCTACCTCCCCGAGAGCAGAGCCAGGCGGTCGGCCTGGGCGAGGGTCGGCTGTCGCATCTCCGTCCTGAGGAACTCCAGCAGCGCCCGGGCCAGATCCGCGTTCTCGGACGTGACGGCGTCGACGGCGACGGCGACGTACAGGTTGCAGGCGAACGCGTCGGTCGCGGTCTGGGCGATGCAGCTGTGTGTGGAGACGCCGCACAGCAGCAGCCGGGTGACGCCCAGCAGCTCGATCTGGTCGCGCAGGTCGGTGCCGTGGAAGGCGCTGTCGCGGGTCTTGACGATCTCCACGTGGGGGACGTCGGCCACACCGTCGACGAACTGGGCCTCGGCCGTGCCCGGGAAGGCGAAGCCCTGGTCGTCCTCGAGCATGTTGAGCGTCCAGGTGGAGCGGTCGCGCTCGTGTTGGGTGCGAACGAGGATGACGGGGCGCCCGGCGTCGTGGGCGGCGTGGATGAGGTCGAGGACCTTCGGCAGGAGGGCGTCCTTCTGCTCCGCCAGGCCGGGCAGCTCGAAGTAGCTGTTCTGCATGTCGATGACGACGAGGGCGAGCTCACCGGGGAGGTGGCCGAAGGACTCCGGGGAGGGCTCATGACGCCATTGTGGCTGCAGGTCGCGCGGGCCACGCGGAGTTGAGCCTGACTCGCGGTCCGGTGAGTGGGGATCCGGGCGGAATCGGGAGCAGCGGCGGCGTCACCAGGCCGTCGCGACGCTCACCGCGAGCACCGCCGTCGCCAGCATCGCGCAGCCGAGCTCGATGAGGATGCCCAGCCCGAGGGCCTTGACCGTCTCCCAGCTGGTGACCGCCGCCTGGCGAAGGTCACGCACCCGGTACCACTCAGCCACGAGCAGTCCGACGACAAAGCCGATCGGCAGGCCGAACCCGGGCAGCAGGATCATTCCGACGATACCGAGCAGGAGGCCGACGGCGATCGGCCACTTGGGGATCTGTCGCTGCTGCAGGGAGCGCCCGGTGAGCGCCCAACTGCTGAGCCCGCCGATGAGCAGCAGGACGACGGCCACCCCGAACGCGACCCAGCCCCAGCTGGACGTGCCCCAGATGGCCCACACCAGCGCTCCGCCGCCGACGAGGATGCTGCCAGGCAGCACGGGAAAGACGATGCCAACGAGGCCGACGAGGGCCAGGACCACGGCCGCGATCGCGGCGACAACTTCGACAGTCACGCGCCCCACCCTACGGCGCGCGAGGGTCCGGGTCGCCGGGCGCCCCCGTGGGGACGCTCAGGCCCGATCAGGCCGAGCCTGAAGCCCGTCGACGGCGACACCCAGCGGCTGGAGCCGTGGCCTCAGTCGTGCGCGTGGGCCTCCAGGAACTCGTAGAGCTCGCGGTCGTCGACGCCTGGGTAGGTGCCCTGGGGCAGGGGCGCGAACAGGTGTGTGCGCACCCTCGGCGACGCCCACCCCTGACCCCTCCAGCGCTCGGTCAGCCCGTCGTCGGGCCGGCGGCAGCACCGCACGTCCGGGCAGGTCGACACCTCACGCCGGTGGGTCTCGCGCCCGCGGAACCACTTGGACTCGGCGTACGGGACCCCGAGGGTGATGGAGAACTCCGAGTTCGTGCCGATGCCGGTCTGTGTGGACTCGAAGAACGTGCCGACGGGGGTGTCGGTGTACTGGTAGTGCTCGCTGGTGCGCGTGGTCCGAGCGAACGCCTGCCGGGCGCTCCAGTGCCGGCAGACCACCTCGCCCTCGGTCGACCCGGTCGCGTCCTGGGGCAGGGGCAGCCCGTCGTTCTCGTAGGCGCCGACCACGCTGCCGTCGCCGTCGACGCGCAGGTAGTGCAGCGTGATGCCCAGATACTGCGTGGCGAGATTGGTGAACCGCAGCGCGGCCCCTTCGTGCGTGACGCCGAAGGTGTCGCGGAAGTCCTCGATCGCGATGTTGCGGTCCCGCTTCGCTCGCTCCAGGAACTCCACCGATGCCGCACGAGGCATCAGGCACGCGGCGGCGAAGTAGCTGGCCTCGAGGCGCTGCCGCAGGAAGTCGGCATAGTCGACCGGCTCCTTGTGGCCGAGCATCTTGTTGGCCACGGCTTGCAGGGCCAGGGACCGGAGGCCGTGGCCACCGGGGATGGAGGCGGGCGGAATGTAGATCCGGCCGTGCTCCCGGTCGACGACGGCGCGCGCCGAGTGCGGCAGGTCGTCGGTGTGGACGATGGTGAGCCCCACCTGCTGGGCGATCTGCGCCACGGCGCGGTGTGTCAGGGCCCCGCTGGTGTGGCGCACGGCCTTGGTGGCCTGCTCGGCGATCGCCTCGATCTCGGGTAGGTGGTTGTTCCGCTCGCGCATGTCGGCCCGGTGCTGCGTGTTGGCGCGCCGCGCCTCCTCGGGCGTCGCGATCGACATCCGTGCCCGCCGGTCGAGCTCGCGATGGAGGCCCACCAGGGTCTTGAGCAGGGCGTCGGACATGGCGCGGGTGGGGCGCAGGATCGGCAAGCCGAGCTCACGGTAGGCCGGTGACGCCTGCGCCTTCTCCAACTCGATCTCCAGAGCTGCCCGCGCTGAGGGTGGCTCCCCGTCGAGCAGGTCGGAGGTGGAGACGTCCAGCGCCGCCGCCAGCGCCTCGAGGAGGGACAGGCGAGGCTCGCGGTGCCCGTTCTCGATCATGGACAGCTGGCTGGGGGCTGTCCCTGTGATCTGTCCCACTTCTTCCAGCGTCAGGCCGGCCTTGGTGCGGAAATGCCTGATGCGGCGCCCCAGCGTCGAGAGATCTGCCATGGACTTCACTCTATGAGAAGAATGGGCCAGAGTTCACACCAATTCGACTATCCAGACGGCGGGGTCCGCTGCCTATGGTGAAACCACGAGGTTATCCGCACCGCAGCGCACCACAGGGAGATTCGCATGACCGCCACCGCCACTCTCACCCGCCACGCCCCCGACAACGCCGACTCCCGAGTCGTCGATTGGGTGGACTCGATCGCCGAACTCACACAGCCTGACCGGATCGTGTGGTGCGACGGCTCCGCCGCCGAGCGACAGCGCCTGCTCGACGAGGCCGTGGCCGCCGGCACGCTCATCCGGCTCAACCCGGAGAAGCGCCCCAACAGCTACCTGGCCCGCTCGAACCCGAGCGACGTGGCCCGCGTCGAGTCGCGCACCTTCATCTGCTCCGAGCGGGAGGACGACGCCGGTCCCACCAACAACTGGGCGGCTCCCGCGGAGATGCGCGTGACGCTGACCGGCCTGTTCCGGGGCGCCATGCGCGGTCGCACGATGTACGTCATGCCCTTCTCCATGGGCCCCGTCGGCAGCCCGCTCGCCCGCCTCGGCGTCCAGGTCACCGACTCGCCGTACGTCGTGCTCAGCACCGGCACGATGACACGGATGGGGGCAGACGCCCTGGCGCAGATCGGCCCGCGCACCGAGTGGGTGCCCGCCGTCCACTCGGTGGGGGCTCCGCTGCAGCCGGGGGACGCCGACGTCGCCTGGCCGTGCAACGAGACGAAGTACATCGTCCACTACCCCGAGACGCGCGAGATCTGGTCCTACGGCTCGGCGTACGGCGGCAACGCCATCCTGGCCAAGAAGGCCTTCGCGCTGCGGATCGCCTCCAAGATCGGCGAGCAAGAGGGCTGGCTGGCAGCCCACATGCTGCTGCTCAAGGTGACCAACCCCAGCGGCCGCGCCTTCCACGTCGCCGCCGGGTTCCCCAGCGCCTGCGGCAAGACGAACTTCGCGATGCTGAAGCCGTCCATGCCCGGCTGGACGGTCGAGACCATCGGCGACGACATCGCCTGGATGGCCCCCGGCCCCGACGGCCGCCTGCGGGCCATCAACCCGGAGGCGGGATTCTTCGGCGTCGCACCTGGCACCGGCCACTCCACCAACCCCACCGCCATCGCCACGGTCCAGAGCGACACCATCTTCACGAACGTCGCGCTGACCGACGACGGCGACGTGTGGTGGGAGGGCCTCACCGAGGAGACCCCGTCGCACCTCGTTGACTGGCAGGGGCGCGACTGGACCCCGGACTCGGAGGCCCCCGCAGCCCACCCCAACTCGCGTTTCACGGTCTCCGCGGACCTCTGCCCGTCCATCGCCGACACGTGGGACGACCCGGCGGGTGTCCCGATCGACGCCGTCATCTTCGGCGGCCGGCGAGCCACCAACGTCCCCCTCGTTGCGCAGGCCAGGAGCTGGGAGCACGGCGTCTACCTCGGCGCGACGCTCGCCTCCGAGCGCACCGCGGCCGCCGAGGGCACCCTGGGCGAGCTGCGCCGCGACCCCTTCGCGATGCTGCCGTTCTCCGGGACCCACATGGCGGACCACTGGCAGCACTGGCTCACGGTGGGCGAGCGGCTCGGGCGCTCGGGTCAGGCACCGTTGATCTTCCAGGTGAACTGGTTCCGCCGCGGCGAGGACGGCCGCTTCCTCTGGCCCGGCTTCTCCGAGAACTCCCGAGCCCTCGCGTGGATGACCGAGCGCATTGAGGGTCGTGCCGACGCCGTCGACTCGCCGTTCGGCCTCGTGCCGGTCGACGGCGCCATCGACTACGCGGCGGCGGGGGTGAGCCGCGAGGACTGGGACGCGTTGTTCGCGATCGAGCCCGAGGCGCTGAGCGCCGAGGCCGACGACACGGACGTGTTCCTGGCCCGGATGGGCGCCAAGGTGCCGGAGGCCGTCATGCGCCAGCACGAGGAGTTCCGCTCCCGCCTCTGACGCACCCGCGCGCGGCCGGTCAGGGCGCCCTTCGCGGAGGGGCGCCGCGCGCACCGATCCGGCGATCGGTGTGGCGACGATGCTACAGTTGCGCACATGTCCACCGTAGCCTCACGCGACCTCCGCAACCACACCCGCTCTGTCCTGGAACGAGTAGCCGCCGGTGACGTCGTCACCGTGACTGTGAACGGGGAGCCGGTAGCCGAGATCCGGAGCCCCGCGAGGCGCCGGCCGGCCGCGATGACGCGCTCGCAGCTCATGGACCTGGTGCACGCCCAGCAGCTGGATGTCGCGCTCGAGGCGGATCTCCGCTGGATCTCAGCGGGCTCCACCGATGACCTCGGCCCCATCCGATGAGCTCGGGTCTGCTGGACACCAGCGTGTGGATCGCGGGCGAAGTGGGCCGGCCGCTCAATGCCGCCGCGCTTCCCGATGAGGCGTGCGTGTGCGTCGTGACGCTGGCCGAGCTTCAGGCGGGCGTGTTGGCGGCGCCCGACACCCGGACCCGTGCGGCGAGGCTCGCCACCGTCGAGCGGCTCGCCGGTCTGGAGCCGCTCGCAGTCGACTCGGCAGCGGCCCGGCACTGGGCCTCCTTGCGCGTACAGCTGCACGAGGCGGGTCGGTCGATGGGGGTCAACGATCTGTGGATCGCCGCCGTGGCGCTGGCCAACGGACTGCCGGTGGTCACTCAGGATTCGAGGTTCGACGTGCTGGCGGAGTTGGGCGCGGTCGAGGTCATCCGCGTCTAGCTAGTCCCTGGACTGGGGCAGCCGCGTACGCTTTCCACGGCGGGGGTTCGACGGCGGGGGCACGACCGGCCCGATGTCGCCGTCGGGTGCCTCGTCCAGGTCGACGATGACCGGGGCGTGGTCGCTCGGTAGCTTGCCCTTGCGTGCGGCGCGGTCCACCCACGCCGCCGCGACGCGGTCCGCCACCGGCTTCGACGCCAGCACCAGGTCGATGCGCATGCCGAGGTCCTGGTGGAACATGCCCGCGCGGTAGTCCCAATAGGAGAACACGCGCTCCGGCTCCGGCCAGCGCGCGCGAACCACGTCGACCAGTCCGAACGCCGCGATCCGCGCCCGCTCCGGACCGGTGACGTGGGTGTGGCCCACGTAGGCGGCGGGATCGAAGACGTCGGCGTCTGCCGGCGCCACATTCATGTCTCCGCACAGCGCCACGTCGGCCGGGCCTGCCGCGACGGCCGCCGCGAGCGCATCGAGCCACTCGAGCTTGTAGGCGTAGTGGTCCGAGGCCACGTCGCGGCCGTTGGGGACGTAGAGACTGTGGATGCGCACACCAGCGCAGGTCGCGCTGATGGCGCGCGACTCCGTCGCGCCGAGATAGTCGGGTTGGCCGGGGAAGTTGTGTTCGACGTCGACCAGTCCCACCCGCGACAGCAGCGCCACCCCGTTGAACCCTCCCTGCCCGTGGTGCGCGACCTCGTAGCCCAGCTGGGTGAGGGGACCCGTGAACAGGTCGAAGAAGGCGGCGTCGCTCAGCTTGGTCTCCTGGAGGCAGACGACGTCGGGGCGCCGCTCCTCGAGCCACGGCAGCAGCCGCGGTAACCGCTGTTTGGCGGAGTTGACGTTCCAGGTGGCGATCCTCACGCCGGAGAGGCTACCCGTCCCGTGGCACCGGGGGAGCCGAGAGCGCCGCTCGCAGCCGGGCCGCGTAGGCGGACTGCTCGCCGGGCGCATACCGGGTGCGGGGCCAGAAGAACCCGCGCAGGCCGTCGCCCTTGGTGCGGGGCACGACGTGGACGTGCAGGTGGGGCACCGACTGGCTGACCACCGTGTTGATGGCGGTGAATGAGCCCTGGGCCCCGAGCGCGTCCACGACGGCGACCGCGACCCGCTGTACGACGGCGAAGAGCGGGAGGATCAGGTCAGCCGGCAGTTCCGTCAGGGAGTCGACGTGGGTCACGGGGCAGACCAGCACGTGGCCCTTGAACACGGGCCTGTGGTCGAGGAACGCCACGACCTCCTCGTCGCGGTAGACCACGTCGGCGGTCACGTCGCCCGCGACGATCCCACACACCAGATCCTGGGAGTCGGGCTGCCTGCTCACCGACCCATTATCGAACCCGGCGGCCCGCACAGGGGCAGCCCGTGTCGCGTCAGTCCTCGATCATCGCGCGACGGGGGACCGCCATCAGCGGGGCCGTCGCGTCGGGATCGGGCCCGTCGCCGGGGTCCGCCGCGAGGTCGAGGTCGTGGGGGATGACCACGGGCTCCTCGAGCAGCCGGGCGACGACCGCCGCCGTCGGGCGGTCCGCCGGCTCTTTCGCGAGGCAGGCGGTGATGATCGCCTCCAGGTCCTCGGGCGTCCCCTCCGGCAGCGGGGGCGGAGCGTCGCGGACGTGCGCCAGCGCGGTGGCGATGGGCGTTCCGCGGTCGAACGGCCTGTCGCCGGTCAGCATCTCGTGGGCCAGAACGCCGAGGCCGTAGATGTCGGACTCCGGCCCCACCTTCTGTCCCAGCGCCTGCTCGGGCTGAGGTAGTGCGCGGTGCCGAGCACCTGGCCCGTCATGGTGTGGGTGCCGCCGTCGATCGACCGGGCGATCCCGAAGTCGGTCAGCTTGGCCCCGCTGTCGGAGACCAGGACGTTGGCCGGCTTGATGTCGCGGTGGATGATGCCGGCCTCGTGGGCCACTGCGAGCCCGGAGGCGAGGGCTGACAGGATGGCCCGCGTCTCGTCGGCAGAGAGGGGGCCGCGCGCGAGCACGCCACCCAGTGTCGGGCCGTCGACGTACTCCATGACCAGGCAAGCCAGACCGTCGACGTCGAGACCTCGGCCACTCTGGGGCCTGACTCGTCGCGCGGGCCTCAAGCGGCGGATCTCGCAGCGACTACGCCACCACATCCGCCACTCGACCCCGCTGGCCGCGGGGCCCTGGGTCGGGAGGCGCATGACGGGCCGCAAGGTCTACTACCCCCAGTAGGTATCGACGCGAGACATTTGTCCAGAGTCAGCGCTGCTCTGACAAGCGTGGAAGTCGCGACCCGCTGAGACTCGACGCCGGCGATGGCCCCCAGGTTGGCCGAAAGTTAGCGTCGGGGAGGCCCGCAGCAGGTCGCTCGGGTGTCATCACAGGGGGTATGGGGCCATGGTGATCAGAATGAGGTCGACGTTGATCGGGCTGTGCGCGGTCGCGGCGTTGACGGTGGGCGCCGGATCGGCGTTCGCAGGGGAGATCAAGGGCACGGGCGAGCTGATGGAAGTCAAGGCGAACTCCGAGTGCGCGTACTCGGGGCTGGAGGACCATCCCTTCGAGCCCGGGACGGTCCAGACGTTCGGTTACGTGAAGCGCATGCACAGCGCGACGGGCGGCGCCAACGAGCAGATGGGACCCGAGGGGATGACCGGGTGCAACGCGCGCGACTACGGCATGCACGACTGAGCAGGCCAACGACCAGGGGCGGTCCCGACGACGGGGCCGCCCCAGTCCATGTCCCGGAAGGACTTGCATACCCCTAGGGGTATGGCATACTGGTGCACATGAACACAGCAGGACCCGACGCCGCCGGTACCGCCGCACCCGAGGTGCAGACCAGCGTGCTGGGCGACGTGCGGGTCGTGGCCAGCGGTCCCGCCTACTGGCGGGCGGTCTGGTCGACGAGGCACACGGTCACGGCCATGCTTGCTGCGGTGGCGTTGTACGTCGCTCTCAGCGCGGCCCGGCCCGCGTCGGGTAGCGTCGAGGTCGTGGTCCTCGCCCTCGCGTCGCTCGTCGGCGCGGTCGCGTTGGCCACGTACGTCCCGCCCGCCGGGGTGTCTCCCCGCACGCACATGACCGGCGGCTCCTGCGGGATCCTCCCGCTGGCGGCCGTCGTCGTGGCGCCGTACATGCTGGCGCAGGCTCCGGTCACCGGGTTTGCGCTGGTGGCGCTGCTGGCTTGCTACGGCATGGCCGCGGCCAAGCGCATCACCGACCACGCCTCCTGCTGACCCAGTAGCCACCCGAAAGGAACCACATGCCCACGCTGGAACTGACCGCCGAGAACTTCGAGACCACCGTCGAGACCGAGGGCATCACCTTCGTCGACTGGTGGGCCGACTGGTGCATGCCCTGCAAGGCCTTCGCGCCCGTCTTCGAGAAGGCGGCCGAGAACCATCCCGACGTCCGCTTCGGCAAGGTCGACACCGAGTCGGAGCAGGGCCTCGCGGCCGCCGCGCAGATCTCCGCCATCCCCACGCTGATGGCCTTCCGTGACGGCATCCTCGTCTTCCGCCAGTCCGGCGCCCTGCCGCCGAAGGCGCTCGAGGAGGTCATCGAGGCCGTCGAGGCGCTCGACATGGACGACGTCCGCCGGCAGCTCGCCGAGGCCCAGGCCGCGGAGGCCCAGCAGGCCTGACGCCCCCGATCCGCCCGCCCGGCCCCACTCTCATGGCCGGGCGGGCATCATCGTTTCTCCAAGGAGGTTCCATTCATGAACTACGCACTGCGCATCGACCTGGACCGCCCGTTCGACGAGACCCTCGCCCGCACCAAGGAGGCGCTGGCCGAGAACGGATTCGGCGTCCTCACCGAGATCAACCTCAAGCAGACGCTGAAGAACAAGATCGACGTCGACATCGATGAGCAGGTCATCCTCGGCGCCTGCAACCCCCGCTTCGCCCACCGCGGACTCGGTGTCGAGCCGTCGCTGGGTCTGCTGCTGCCCTGCAACGTGGTGGTCCGGCACAGCGCCGGCGTCACCGTCGTCGAGGCCATCGACCCGGAGATGATGGTCGAGGTCACCGACAACCCGAAGATGGAGCCGCTCGCGCAGGAAGTGCGGCAGGCGCTGAAGAACGCCCTCGACATCGTCGCGAGCTGACGCCGGCCGGCGGGGCCGCGCCTAGGCCAGCGGCCCCAGCCGAAGCAGTTCCAGCTGGGCGGTCGGCGGAGCGTCGCCGTCGTGCTGCGCGGTGAAGGCCGCCGTTGCGTCGGTCCCGCACAGCGCCAGGATCCTGTCCGGACCGCCCGGGTGTCGGGCGATCCAGTCCGTGAGGTCGTAGACGAACCCGTCGATCGCGGCCCAGCAGGAGTCCGCCGTCGCGTTGGCCTCGACCGTCGCCATCGTGATGGGGCCGTCGCCGGTGGTCGTCGTCGCGGGCGGGCTGCCGAAGCGCGACGGTGTGGCTGTGCTGTCCGTCGGCTCGACAGACGGCGACGGTGTCGCTGACGCTGGGCTCGGGGACGCCTCGCCGGACATGGTCGGGGCGGGCGACGGCGTCGCGTCGGCGACCCCGGACCACACCGCGTAGGACCCCGAATGTCCCGCGAGCACCGTCAGCACGAGCACGGCCGCCGACAGCACGGCCGCCAGCCAGCCGAGCGCCTCACGGGCCCGGGACGGCTCGTCGTCGGCCTCGCGCACCCACCGCAGCCAGGCTCCCGCCGCCGCGAGATAGCCGACGGCGGTGAAGGCCAGCGTCACCCCCCACGTCCGATGCGTCCCCGGGACGCCGACCACCTCGGCCAGCGCGTCGCCGGCCAGCATCGCCACGACCGCCGAGACTGCGCCGACGACGAGGAGGCCGAGCAGCGGCACCGCGAACCGAGCGCGCCACCGGGGCATGAGAACCAGGGCGATCACGCCGAGCGCGACCAGGGGCAGGAGTACGACCACCGCATGCACCACCAGCGGGTGCAGGGGGAGTCCGAACACGGCGTCCACCATGTGCTGAGCGTAGTCGTGGCGGCCAGCTTGGGTCCTGGACGGACTAGGGGCGACAATATGACCATGAGCCATGCGAGTGACGAGGGCCTCGGCGTCTTCGACGATGACCGCCCCACCGCCCCGAGGCGGAAGAAGCGCCGCGGACCGCTGTTCGTGCTGCTGATGGTCTGCATCGGCGTGCTGGCCATCGCGCTCGGCGTCGCGGGCTACTACGCCGGCCGGGGACTCGCCGCGCTCGACTCCGTCTCTCGCGATCAGCAGCTCACCCCCCAGGACTACGAGGGCCGGCCCGCGCCGGCCACGCCCAAGCCGGCCGCCTCCGGGGAGGAGCAGGTGCAGGCGCCCGTCAACTTCGTGCTCATGGGCAGCGACTCGCGCAGCGACATCGAGAACGGGCGCAGCGACTCGATGATGATCGCCCACGTCACCGGCGACCGGAAGGCCGTGTATCTGGTGTCCTTCCCCCGCGACATGTGGGTCGACATCCCGGGCCACGGCAAGGGCAAGCTTAACTGGGCCTACGCCTACGGGGGACCGCAGCTCACCGTCCGCACGCTCGAGCAGCTGACCGGCGTCCGCATGGACCACACGGTGCTCATCGACTTCGAGGGTTTCGTCAAGCTCACCGACGCCGTCGGGGGCATCGAGGTGTACAACCCGTGGGAGACCGAGCAGAACCCCGGCGTGCGCTTCGAGGAGGGGCTGATCCAACTCGACGGGGAGCGCGCCCTCGCCTACGTCCGCGAGCGCTATCCGCTGCCCAACGGCGACCTCGACCGCGCCTACCGCCAGCGCACCGTCGTCAAGGCCATCATCCGCAAGATCATGACGCCCGAGACGCTGGCCAACCCCGTCACGTTCACGCAGGTCGTGGGCCAGCTGGCCGACACCGTCACCGTCGACGACGCCATGACCAACCAGTACGTCACCGACCTGGCGCTGTCCATGCGTCTGGAGGGCACCGGATCCATCGGCATGCTGCAGGCCCCCATCAAGGGCTTCGGCACCATCGAGGGTCAGTCGGTCGACGTCGTGGACACCGAGGGCCTCGCGGAGCTGTCGGCGGCCCTGGCCGGCGACACGATGGACGAGTATCACGCCGCCAACCTCGACGAGGCCTCCGGCGAGCTCGGCCAGGTGGAACCCGAGGAGTGATCCGGCCGCCGGTCCGCTGGTGGGCCCTCGGGGTCGCGGCGGCGCCGGCGCTGGCCGTCGGCTGGCTGGTGTTCGTGGCCGACGGCTGGACGGTCAACCGACTGGTCATCGCGGTGTGGACGCACCTGGGGACCCTGGGGATCGACCTCACGCCGGCCCAGGTCGACGGCGCCCTCAACACCGTCATGCTGGCGCCGATCTCGTTCCTCGCCGCCCTCTGGCTGCCGGCGGTCCGCTGGTGGGTATGGGGCCTGGCCGGCGCCGCGGCGTCGGTGGCCATCGAGGGCGTGCAGTACTTCACCGCGCGCGACGCCAACGGCTACGACGTCGCGACCAACAGCCTGGGGGCCCTGGTGGGCGCCGCCGTCGGGGGAATCGTCAACGCCGCCCTGGCGCGGCGGTCACGTCTCGTCGAGCGCCCGGTCGGTGTACTCGGGCAGGAACCAGGCGGCGATCATCGCGACCGTGAACATGGCCCCGAACAGCCCGAACAACACCGGGCGACCGGCGGCGGCGACCACCCACGGCACGACTAGCGGCGCCGCCATCGCGGCGATGCGGCCGAACGCGGTCGCGGCGCCGGCTCCCGTGGCGCGCATCGCCGTCGGATACACCTCCGGGGTGATGGCGTAGAGCGCCCCCCATGCGCCGAGGTTGAAGAACGACAGCACGCAGCCAGCGGCCAGCGTGACGGTGAAGGCGGTCCCCTCATCGCCGGGGGCGACGGCGGCGGCCAGCCCGGGCGCCAGGCCGAACGCGACGGCGCCGACGACCGATCCGCCGAGGAACGTCACCAGGGTCGGCCGTCGTCCCCACTTCTCGATGAGGAACGCCGCCGTCGCGTAGCCCGGCAGCTGGGCCAGCGTCATGTAGAGGGTGAACTCGAACGACTTCACCAGCGTCATGCCGCCCTCGAACAGCAGCGTCGGCAGCCAGATGAACGCCCCGTAGTAGGCGAAGTTGATGCCGAACCATGTCAGCCACAACGCGATGGTGCGGACGCGGAAGCGGTCTCCCCAGAGGTCGCGGCGGGTGCTCGTCAGCGTCGTCAGGACGGGGCTCTCGGCCGCGGCATGCGTGGGGCTGGCGATCCCGGCGGCGCTCTCGAAGTCGCGGACCACGCGTTCGGCCTCGGCGTGGCGACCCTTCGCCTCGAGGAAGCGGACCGATTCGGGCAGCCCGAAGCGCACGATCAGCGAGTAGGCGGCCGGGATCGCGCCCAGCGCGAGTGCCCAGCGCCAGCCGTTGTCCTGCGGGACGACGAAGAAGCCGATGGTCGCGGCGGCCAGCCAGCCCACGGCCCAGAACGACTCCAGCGCGACCACGACGCGGCCGCGGATCTTGCGGGGCGCGAACTCGCTGACCAGCGTCGAGGCGACGGGGAGCTCGGCGCCGAGGCCCAGGCCGACGACGAAGCGGAACGCGATCAGCGCCACCAGCCCCGTCGACAGCGCTGAGAGCCCGGTGGCCACCCCGTAGATCAGCAGCGTGAGCGCGAACACCTGCCGGCGGCCGATGCGGTCCGCGAGCAGCCCGCCCAACGAGGCCCCGAACGCCATGCCGACGAATCCCACCGACCCCAGCAGCGACAGTTCGCCGCCGCTCAGGCTCCACTCCTGGGCCAGCGCGGCCATGATGAACGAGATGAGCCCGATGTCCATGGCGTCGAGCGCCCACCCCACCCCGGAGCCGATGAGCAGCTTGTTGTGCCGGCGCGTGTAGGGCAGCCGGTCGAGGCGCTCGGTGCGCGTGAGGAGTGCGGACATGACCGCAGTGTAGGCAGCCGGGGGACTGCGGCAGAATGGCGACCATGTCTGAGCTCCGCGGCCTGATCGTCTGCCTCCCCGACGCCCCCCTCGATGACGTCGTCGGCGCCGTCGAGGTGCTGATTCAGGAGGGCTTCTCGCGGTTCGCGCTGCCCGCGTCCGGGGAGGCGTTCGCCGACGCGGTGGCGATATTCGGCGCCCGCGCCACCCTGGGCGCGCTGCGGGTGTCGACCGTCAGCGGCGTCGAGACCGCGGCGGCCGCGGGCGCGCGGTTCGTGCTGGCGGACGTCGCCTCGGGCGAGCTCGCCGAGTCGGCCGCCCGCGCGGGGCTCGCGTGTTACCTGCCGGCGATGACGCCGACCGAGATCAGGGCCGTCCTCGATCATCCGCACGTGGCCGGCGCGCTGCTGTACCCGGCCGACGTGGTCGGGCACGCCATGGCCCACCGCCTCGCGGAGCTGGGACTCGCGGACCGTGTGGTGCCGCTCGGCGGCGTCGGAGCCTACGCCGCGGGCGAATGGAGCAAGGCGGGCTCGCCGGCGGTCTGCGTGGACCAGGCCCTGTTGGGCGATGCCCTGGCCGGCGGGTCGCTCCCGCTGCTCAGAGACCGGTGCGGGTCGTTCCGCTCCGTCGAGCAGGCGATGCCGCAGGGCTGACCTCGGTCAGTCCTCGTCGAGGAAGCTGAGGGAGCGCTCCTCGTCGCCGTCGCCGCGGGCGTTGACGCCCCGGAAGACGAGCACCGCGGCCGTGAGCAGTGCGCCGCCTCCCGCGACGGCCGAGGCCAGCAGGAACCAGGTCACAGCAGCCGGAGCCGGCGGCTGCACGGCCGTGGTGGCGGGCGTCGAGGCGCCGGGGGAGGGTGTGCCCCGGTCCGCGGTGGGCGACGGCGACGGGGTCGTGCTCGGCGAGGGCGACTCGCTCGGGCTCGGGCTCGGGGAGGCGACCTCGGTGTGCTCGATGACGACCGTCAGGGTGGTCCTGGAGGGCTTCAGCCCGTCAGCGCCGGGGAACGTCAGCGTGAGCGTCATCCGTCCGGACGGCTGAGCCTCAGGCACGGCGTAGAAGGTGGTGAAGGCCCCGCCCGCCGTGGTGAGGGTGTAGGAGTCGTCCACCTCGCCGCCGGCGTCGGTCAGGCTGATCCCGGCGTCGACGATCCCGCGGCCGGCCGGGTCGGTGAGCGTCCCGGTCAGGGTGAGGAGTCCGGAGTTCACCGACTTGGCGGGGCCGGTGGCGGTGAGGACCGTGGTCGTCGGGTCGGGCGGCGTCGGATCGGGACGGGCGCTCGCCGTGGGCGTCGCCGATTCGGTCCGGCGGGGTGGGGTCGGGCTGGAGGACGGTGGCTTCTGGCCCGTCGCCTTCCCCTCGACGGTGATGGCTCCGACCGCCCGAGCCGGCTGCACGTCGCCGTCGCCCGCGAACTCGACGGCGACCTCGTGGGTTCCGGCGGCGAGGTCGGAGGGCAGATCGAATCGCAGGGTGAACCCTCCGTTGCCCTGGGTCTCGGCCTCCGCCTGCCGCGCGCCGTCGAGGCTGGCGACGACGACGCGCCGCCTGAGGGGTTCCTCGCCGTCGGTGAGGGTGCCGGTGACCGTGACGCGGCCGTCGGCGACGTCGAAGGCGACGTCCAGCGCGCTGCGGGCATGAGCGGGCAGGGGGAGAAGCGCCAGCACGACGATGAGCGCCAGGACGGCGGCGCGCGCGAGGGTGCGGGGCATGGGGGTCCTTCGTTGGATGCAGTGCTGCGCAGCGTAGCGGATGGCTGAGGGGACCCTGAGAACGGCCCGCCATAGGCGGGTGACTGAGGGGGTTGCATCCGGGCGACGATCACGTATTCTGAGACACGCCTTAGAGATTCTCAGGATATTCAGGAAGCGGTGGATCGATGAGCAGAGCCCGGCGAGCCCAGCGGTCGGATGCGTCGACGGCGGACTCCCCGGAGATCATCGTCGCTCGACGTGCGGCCCCTGCCGCCCTGGCCCGGCCCCGCGCGCAGGTGTCCCGACGGGTCGCGGGTCCGCTGGCGCTCCTGACGGTGGTGGGGCTGGCCGCGGCCGCCGTGATCGCCCCGCCCGGCGCTCAGCTGCGGGAGATGACGGATCCCCAGTACGCGGCCGTGGACACCGGTGTTGTGTCGCGCAACAATGCGAGGCCGTCGCTGTCCCCGTCGCCGAGCCCGACGGCCTCCGCCTCGCCGAGCGCAGTGGCATCGCCCAGCCCCACCCCCAGCGCCTCCCCGTCGGTCGCGGCGGCTGCAACGCCTACCGCCACCCCCGCCGCGACACCGACCCCGACGCCCACCCCCACCCCCACCCCGACGCCGACGCCGACGCCCGAGCCGGTCGACTACACCGCCGTGGCGGAGGGCGCCGGAACGAGGTATGCCACCGCGGCCGTCAACGTCCGGACCGGACCGGGGACGGGCTACGACGCGCGCACGACGATCGCCGCGGGCGCGGACGTGGCCATCACCGCCTGGGCCGTCGAGGGTTGGCGCCAGGTCGTGCTGAGCGACCGGGCCGGATGGATCAAGGAGAGCTTCCTCAGCACCGAGAAGCCGGCAGCGCCGGCGGCGACGACGGCCAGCCGGACCGAGGCCGCGTCCGGGGGCGGCGGCACGGGCTTCTCCAGCGAGCCCTGCGCGGACGCGGCCGGCATCGAGTCCGGCCTCACGACGCGGACCCGTGCCGTCCTGCGCGCGGTCTGTGCCGAGTTCCCCAAGGTGGACAGCTACGGCGGCTACCGCAGCGACGGCGGCTCGTACCACAGCACGGGACAGGCCATCGACGTGATGGTGTCCGGCGAAGACGGCTGGCAGATCGCCCGCTGGGCGCGGGCCAACGCGTCCGCGCTGGGCATCATCGAGGTCATCTACTCGCAGCAGATCTGGACGGCGCAGCGCTCGGGCGACGGCTGGAGAGGCATGGAGGACCGCGGCAGCGTCACCGCCAACCACTATGACCACGTGCACATCAGCGTGCGGTGACCCCTGCCCTAGGCTGGGGCCATGATCACTCCGGTTGACGCCACCACCACCGAAGCCTGGGCGGACCTGAAGGTCCTCAAGGACGCCCTCGTCCCCGATCTCCGCGGCTGGTTCGAGGCGGACCCGCACCGCGCACAGGAGCTCACCTTCGATCTCGCCGACCTGCGGGTCGACCTGTCGAAGAACCTCATCAACGAGGACATCGTCGCCGCCCTGGTCCGGCTGGCCGAGCAGGTCGACGTCGCCGGCCGCCGCGACGCCATGTTCGCCGGCGAGCGCATCAACGTCACGGAGAACCGCTCCGTCCTGCACACCGCCCTGCGGCTCCCGCGCGACGCCGAGCTCACCGTCGACGGGCAGGACGTCGTGGCCGACGTGCACGAGGTGCTGGACCGCATGTACGCCTTCGCGGACCAGGTGCGTTCCGGTGAGTGGACCGGGGTCACCGGCAAGCGGATCGAGACGGTCGTCAATATCGGCATCGGCGGCTCCGACCTCGGGCCGGTCATGGTCTACGAGGCGCTGCTGCCGTACAAGCAGGACGGCCTCGAGTGCCGCTTCATCTCCAACATCGATCCGGCCGACTGCGCCGAGAAGGTCGCGGACCTGGACCCCGAGACGACGCTGTTCATCGTCGCGTCGAAGACCTTCACCACGCTCGAGACCCTCACGAACGCCCGCATGGCCCGCGACTGGTTCCTGACGCGCCTCGCGGAGGCCGGCGTCGTCGACGACACCGACGAGTCCCGCCGCGCAGCGATCGCCAAGCACTTCGTCGCCGTGTCGACGGCGCTGGACAAGGTCGCCGATTTCGGCATCGACCCGGCCAACGCCTTCGGGTTCTGGGACTGGGTCGGCGGGCGCTACTCGGTCGATTCAGCGGTGGGACTGCCGGTCGCCATCGCGATCGGCCCGGACGGCTTCCGTGACTTCCTCGCCGGCTTCCACGCCGTCGACACGCACTTCCGCACCGAGACTCCCGAGCGCAACGTGCCGCTCCTCATGGGGCTGATCAACGTGTGGTACGTCAACTTCTACGGCGCCCACAGCCACGCCGTGCTGCCGTACGCGCAGTATCTGCACCGCTTCGCGGCCTACCTGCAGCAGCTCACCATGGAGTCCAACGGCAAGTCGGTGCGCTGGGACGGCACGCCGGTGACCTCGGACACGGGGGAGATCTTCTGGGGCGAGCCCGGCACCAACGGCCAGCACGCCTTCTACCAGCTGATCCACCAGGGCACGCGCCTGATCCCCGCGGACTTCATCGCGGTCGCGAACCCCGCGCACCCGACGCTCGACGGCGACACCGACGTGCACGGGCTGTTCCTCGCCAACTTCTTCGCGCAGACCGCGGCGCTCGCCTTCGGCAAGACGGCCGACGAGGTGCGCGCCGAGGGGACGCCCGAGGAGATCGTCCCGGCCCGGGTGTTCGCGGGCAACAAGCCCACGACGTCGATCATGGCGCCCGCGCTGACGCCGTCGGTGGTCGGGCAGCTCATCGCCTTGTACGAGCACATCACCTTCGTGCAGGGCATCGTGTGGGGTATCGACTCGTTCGACCAGTGGGGCGTCGAGCTGGGCAAGAAGCTGGCCCTCGACATCGCCCCGGCGGTGTTCGGCGACGCCGACGCCCTGTCGCGGCAGGACCCGTCGACCCAGGCCCTGGTGCGCTGGTACCGCGACAACCGCGTCTGACGCCTCGCGCCCGCGGTGCCGGACCCCGGTGCCGCGGGCAGCGCCGGCCGCTTAGGATCTGATCAGGTTTACAACGATGGAGGAACCGTGACGCTCACCCTCACCGATCTGCCCGCCGATCTCCAGGACGAGGTCGCCTGGACCCGGGACCTGGTCTCGCGTCTGCATGCCGAGCTGCCCCGCTGGGAGCTCGTGGTGTGGACGGCCGGCAACGTGTCGCAGCGGATCCGCTGCGCCGACGTCATCGGCCAGGACCTGTTCGTCATCAAGCCGTCCGGGGTCTCCTACGACGAGCTGGCCCCGGAGAAGATGGTGGTGTGCACGCTCGACGGCGTGAAGATCGACGACGGGACCCCCGCCACCCTGCAGCCCTCCAGCGACACCGCCGCGCACGCCTACGTGTACCGCCACATGGACCACATCGGCGGCGTCGTGCACACCCACTCGACCTACGCCACCGCCTGGGCGGCCCGCGGCGAGGCCATCCCCTGCGTGCTCACCATGATGGGCGACGAGTTCGGCGGCGAGATCCCGGTCGGGCCGTTCGCGCTCATCGGCGACGACTCGATCGGCCAGGGCATCGTCGAGACCCTCAAGGACTCGCGCAGCCGCGCCGTGCTGATGCAGAACCACGGGCCGTTCACCATCGGCAAGGACGCCCGCGACGCCGTCAAGGCCGCGGTGATGTGCGAGGAGGTCGCGCGGACGATCCACATCGCGCGTCAGCTGGGCGAGGTCATCCCCATCCCGCAGGACAAGATCGATTCGCTGTTCGACCGCTACCAGAACGTCTACGGCCAGCCCACCCCCGCTGGCTGAGGTGCCGCGGAGCGGCCTCGAAGCCTAAGCAACGCGGGCTGACGAGGGGGACGCGATCGACGCCTTCGGCGTCGGCTTCGAGACTCGTCCGCGACGGCGGAGCCGTCGGGACGCGACCTCAGCGATCGGAGGGGCGTCGGCTTCGAGACTCGTCCGCGACGGCGGGAGCCGCCGGGACGCGACCTCAGCGATCGGAGGGCGATCGGGGCGTCACCAGACAGAGACGCCCCGGCCCATCCCGAAGTAGCGCCAGCCGGCGTCGCTCCAGCGTCGGGGGTCGAGGACGTTGCGCCCGTCAACGACGTTGGGGGCGGCCGGCAGCGCCACGAGGGTGGCCGGGTCCAACTCCACGAACTCCTTCCACTGCGTCAGCACCATGACGACGTGGGCGTCGCGGATCGCGTCCTCAATCGAGTCGTGGACGTTGAGTTCGGGCTGCCGCCGGCGCAGGAGGTCACCAGCGGCGGGGTCGACGACCGCCAGCTCCGCGCCCCGCGACCACAGCCGGCCTGCGATGTCGAGGGCGGGGGAGTCGCGCAGGTCGTCGGTGTCCGGCTTGAACGTGATGCCGAGGACGGCGACCTTCTTGCCGGCCAACCGGCCGCCGACCGCCTCCTCGGCCAGGGTGACGGCGTGGTCGCGGCGCCGCAGATTGATGGCGTCCACTTCGCGCAGGAACGTGAGGGCCTCGTCGACGCCCAACTCGCCCGCCCGCGCCATGAAGGCGCGGATGTCCTTGGGCAGGCATCCGCCGCCGAAGCCGATGCCGGCCTGGAGGAACTTGCTACCGATGCGGTCGTCGTAGCCGATGGCCTCGGCGAGCCGCGTCACGTCGCCGCCCGTGGCGTCGCACAGCTCCGCCATGGCGTTGATGAAGGAGATCTTGGTGGCGAGGAACGAGTTCGCGGCCACCTTCACCAGCTCCGCCGTCGGGTAGTTGGCCACCACCAGGGGGGTCCCGGTGGCGAGGGGCCGCGCGTAGCACTCGTCGAGGATCTCCTTCGCCACGGCGCCGCGCTCCAGGTCCTCCGGCAGCCCGTAGACCAGCCGGTCCGGGTGCAGAGTGTCGGCGACGGCGTAGCCCTCGCGCAGGAACTCCGGGTTCCAGGCCAGCATCAGGTTCTTCCCCGACGACGCCAGAGCCTCGGCGATCTCCTCCGCCGTCCCGACGGGCACCGTCGACTTGCCCGCCACCAGCACCGGCCGGCCCTCGGCCGGGGGTGCCGCGTGCTCGACGATCGTGGCGACCGCCTGGCGCACGTAGGTCATGTCGGCGCCCAGCCGGCCCTGCAGCTGCGGGGTCCCGACGCCGATGAAGTGGATCTCCGCGTCGCGGATCTCCGTCGGGTCCGTCGTGAAGCGCAGGCGTCCGGTTCCCACGTGGCGCGCGAGGAGTTCCGGAAATCCCGGCTCGTGGAAGGACGGCCGCCCCTGCGCCAGGAGGGCGACCTTGGTTTCATCGACGTCCAGGCCGACGACGTCGTGGCCGAGCTCCGCCATGCAGGCCGCGTGTACCGCGCCCAGGTAGCCGCATCCGATCACCGAAATCCGCATGGCCGTCAGCGTAGTGGCCCGCGGGTCGAGGTCCCTATCCGGTGGCACGGGACGATTGGTCACCCCGCTCTGGTCAACGAGGCTCCGGCGCGGGATGATGGGACCGCGTACAACAACGGAGGTTTACATCGTGGAAAACGTGACCGCAGCGCGCGACACCATCGTGGGTGGCAACACGTCGCTCGGCATCGAGCTCGGCTCGACCCGCATCAAGGCCGTCCTCATCGGACCCGACCACCAGCCCCTCGCGACGGGAGGACATGAGTGGAAGTCGAAGCTTGAGAACGGGGTGTGGACCTACGACATCGACGCCGTCTGGTCCGGCCTCCAGGCCGCCTACGCGGACCTCGCGTCCGCCGTCGAGTCCGCGTACGGCGTCCAGCTCGAGACGGTCGGCGCCATGGGCTTCTCCGCCATGATGCACGGCTACATGGCGTTCGACGCCGCAGGCGAGCTGCTCGTGCCCTTCCGGACGTGGCAGAACACCATCACGGGGGAGTCGGCGCACGCGTTGACGAAGCTGTTCCAGTACAACATCCCGCAGCGGTGGAGCATCGCGCACCTGTACCAGGCCGTGCTGAACGGGGAGGCGCACGTCGGGAAGATCGACTACCTGACGACGCTCGCCGGCTACGTGCACTGGCGCCTGACCGGCGAACGGGTCCTCGGCGTGGGCGACGCCAGCGGCATGTTCCCGATCGACACCGCCACGGGGCAGTTCGACGCCGGCATGCTCGCGCAGTTCGACTCGCTGGTGGCCGACCACCGCTACCCGTGGAAGCTCCGCGACATCCTGCCCGCGGTGCTGCCGGCAGGCCGGGAGGCCGGACGGCTCACCGAGGAGGGCGCCCGGCTGCTCGATCCGTCGGGGAAGCTCCGCGCCGGCGTGCCCGTGGCCCCCGCCGAGGGCGACGCCGGGACCGGCATGGTGGCGACGAACTCCGTCGCGCGGCGCACGGCCAACGTGTCGGCCGGGACCAGCATCTTCGCGATGGTGGTCCTCGAGGGACCGCTGAAGCAGCTCCACGAGGAGATCGACCTCGTCACGACGCCCGCCGGCGACCTCGTCGGCATGGCGCACTGCAACAACGGCGCCGTCGACCTGCAGGCGTGGGTCGGGCTCTTCGGCGAGGCCGCGGCCGCGCTCGGCGCGCAGGTGGACACCGCCGCGCTGTTCCAGACCCTGTACACCGCAGCCCTCGAGGGCGACGCCGACGGCGGCGGCATGCTCGCCTACAACTACCTGGCCGGCGAGCACGTCGTCGGGTTGGAGGCGGGGCGGCCGCTGTTCGTGCGGACGCCGCACAGCTCGTTCACGCTGGCCAACTTCATGCGCACGCACCTGTTCGCGGCGCTGGGCGCGCTGCGCGTCGGCATGGACATCCTGCTCAAGGACGAGGGCGTCGAGCTCGACTCGATGTTCGCCCACGGCGGGCTGTTCAAGACCAAGGGGGTCGCCCAGCGGTTCCTGGCGGCGGCGATGAACACGCCAGTGTCGGTCGGGGAGGTCGCCGGCGAGGGAGGCGCCTGGGGCATGGCCCTGCTGGCGTCGTTCCTGCGCGCCGACGGGGAGTCGCTGGCCGACTGGCTGGCGTCGTCGGTCTTCGGTGGGGCGGCGATCGAGACGGCTGAGCCGGAGGCGACCGACGTCGCGGGCTTCGACCGCTTCATGGAGCGCTACCGCGCCGGGCTCGCGATCGAGCGCGCTGCCGTGGACACTCTGCACTGATCACGCGGCCTACGCGCAGGGGTCCGACCGTCCGCGGTCGGGCCCCTCGTTGTGCGCGGGGCTGTCAGGCTGGGGCGCCGTCCTGTCCCGCGGGAGTGTCGTGGCGGCGGTACATGGAAGACAGTGACCGTTCCGGGTCCAGGCGCTGGAGGATCGCGTCGGCGATGTCCGTGAGCTGGGAGATCTGTTCCGGGGTGAGCGCGTCGATCACGTAGTGCCGCACGGCCGCCACATGCCCGGGCGCGGCCGCCTGGACCTGGCGCCAGCCGTCCTCGCTGAGCCGCGCGTTCGTGGCCCGCGCGTCTTCAGGGCACGGGAAGCGCTCCACGAGTCCGCGGTCCTCCAGTCGTCGGACGACGTGGGAGAGGCGGGGCAGCGTCGCGTTCGTGACACACCTTCGACTCGCTCACCGTGCCGGCGGACTCCTCCGCGGCCGCCCACATCGCCGCCCTGCTGCCGGGCGCCCGCGTCGTCAAGGCCTTCAACACCACCTTCGCCGGCACGCTCTCCTCCGGCACCGTCGGCGGCCAGCCCACCACCGTCCTTGTCGCCGGGGATGACGCCGACGCCAAGGCGCAGGTCAGCGCCATCGTCACCGACGCCGGCCTCCGCGTGCTCGATGCCGGCGCCCTCCGCCGCGCCCGTGAGCTCGAGGCCCTCGGCTTCCTCCAGATCACCCTCGCCGCACGCGAGGCCATCTCCTGGACCGGCGGCTTCGCCGTTCAGTCCTGACCCTCACCCACGACCTGAAAAGAGCCCGCATGAAACTGTTCCAGCCCGCCCAGTCCGTCTCCCCGGCCGTCCTCGACGTCACGCTCCTCGTGGCGCGGGCGGCCCTCGGCGTCATCCTGTTCGCCCACGGATGGCAGAAGTTCATGCAGTACACCCTGGCAGGCACCACCGCCGCCTTCGCCGACATGGGTGTCCCGGTGGCCCCCGTGGCCGCGGCGGTGGTCGCGACGGCTGAGATCGCCGGCGGTCTGCTGCTCGTCCTCGGCGCGCTGACCCGCGTGGCGGCGGCGGTCAACGTGGCCACTCTCGTCGGTGCCCTGGCCCTGGTGCACGCGCCCAACGGGGTGTTCATCGAGAACAACGGCGTCGAACTGGTACTCGGCCTGGCGGCCGGGCTCCTGCTTCTGGCCGTGCTCGGCGGGGGTCGTTACGCTGTCGACGCCCTCCTGGCGCGCAGCCGCGGATCGGTGACCGCTGAGCGTGTCGCCGTCGGTGCTGCCCGCTGACGCCGGCACGCCTTCAATCGAGGCCCTCCCCAGCTGGGGGAGGCCTCGATTCCTTGCGTGGAGAATGCGTTGAGCCTGATCCATGTCTCAAGGAGGGTTTGATCGATCAAACCCCTGATCTTCGACGTCGAGCCGTGCATCAGGCTCAACCCGCCCCGATGAACCGCGTGTCAGGCTCGACCGCCACCGGTCCGGGAGGGCGCTCGGCTTGGGCGGAGTCCGACGACGGTGCGAGAATGGCGCCCATGCAATCCCTCCCTGCGCTCCTTGACGCCCGGCTGCGTGCCGTCACCGGCGTCGACCCCGAGATGCGCCCCGCCACCAAGCCCCAGTTCGGTCACTTCCAGTCGAACGTCGCGCTGCGCCTGGCCAAGCAGGAGGGGCGCCCGCCCCGCGAGGTCGCCGCCGACATCGTCGCCCGCCTCGACGTCGATGACCTGTGTGAGCCGCTCGAGATCGCCGGCCCCGGGTTCATCAACTTCCGCATGCGCTCAGAGGTGCTGGCCGACGCCGCCACCGCGCTCCTCGAGGATCCGCACGGCGGCCTCAACCCCGTCGCGTATCCGCAGCGGGTGGTCATCGACTACTCGGCGCCCAACGTGGCCAAGCAGATGCACGTCGGCCACCTGCGCACCACGATCATCGGCGACTGCTTCCACCGCGTGCTCGCCGCCCTCGGCCACACCGTCATCCCGCAGAACCACATCGGCGACTGGGGCACCCAGTTCGGGATGCTGATCGAGGAGGTCCTCGACGAGGGGATCGACGCGGGGTCGCTGACGCTCGACGAGGCCGACGCGCTGTACAAGCGCGCGGCTGCCCGCTTCCGCGAGGACGAGGAGTTCGCCACGCGCGCCCGCGCCCGCGTCTCCGCGTTCCAGGGCGGTGACGAGGAGTCGCTCGCCATCTGGCGCCAGCTCGTCGAGATCTCCAAGCCCGCGTTCAACGAGGCCTACCGCCGCCTCGGGGTCCTCCTCACCGACGACGACCTCGCCGGCGAGTCCACCTACAACGACGATCTTCCCGTGCTGGTGCGGGAGCTGGAGGAGTCCGGTGTCGCGGTCGTCGACGACGGCGCCCTATGCGTGTTCGTCGACGGCTTCGAGGCCCCGCTCATCGTCCGCAAGACCGACGGCGGCTACGGCTACGCGACGACCGACCTGGCCGCGATCCGCCGCCGCGTGCGTGACCTCCACGCCGACCGGATCATCTACGTCACCGACGCCCGGCAGGCCGGGCACTTCGCGCAGGTGTTCGCGGCCGCCCGGAAGGCCGGCTTCCTGCCCGGGCACGTCACCGCGCAGCACGTCGGATACGGCATGGTGCTCGGCCGCGACGGCAAGCCCTTCAAGACCCGCGACGGCTCCGCCGCCACCCTGGGCTCGCTGCTCGACGCGGCCGAGGAGGTCGCCGCCCCGAACATCGCGCTGGCGGCCATCAAGTACGCCGACCTCTCCAACGGCCTGCAGAAGGACTACACCTTCGACGCCGAGCGCATGGTCCAGACCACCGGCGACACCGGCCCCTACCTGCAGTACGCGCACGCGCGGGTCACGCAGATCCTGCGCAAGGCGGCGGCCGAGAACATCTCCTGGGGCTCCGTGACCGTGCTCGAGGAGCCCGCGGAACAGCAGCTCGCCCTGCTGCTCAGCGGCTTCGGCGACGTCGTCGACGAGGTGGCGCATTCGCTGCAGCCCCACAAGCTGTGCCACTACCTGTATGACCTCGCCGGAGCGCTGGCGTCGTTCTACGAGGCGTGCCCGGTGCTGAAGTCCGAGGGGGACGTCCGCGCCTCGCGGTTGGCGCTGTGCGCCGCGACGCAGCAGGTGCTGGCCAGGGGTCTGGGTCTGTTGGGCATCGACGCGCCCGAGCGCATGTGAGAGAGCTCCGAAAGCGACGAGGGGGCCGGGTGGTGCAGTACCACCCGGCCCCCTCGTCGTCTGATCAGGTCACTCGTCGGCGTCGGTCTCCGCGACATCGGCCGGGTTGGCGTCGGCCACGGCCGGGATCATCGACAGCACGTCGGGGTTGTCGACGGCGTCCTTCGCGGCCAGCGCCGCCCCGATGATGCCGGCGCGGTTGCGCAGCTTCGCGGGGACCATGGGCGTCTTGAGCTTGAGCAGGTGTCCCCACTTGTCCCAGTCCTTCGACACGCCGCCGCCGGTGACGAATAGGTCCGGGGAGAACAGCATCTCGACGTGGCTGTAGTAGGGCTGGAGGCGCTCGGTGGCCCACTCCTCGTAGCTGAGGCCCTCCTTGTCCTTGATCGACGACGCCGCGCGCTTCTCCGCGTCGAAGCCGTCGAGTTCCAGATGGCCGAGCTCGGCGTTGGGAATGAGCACGCCGCGGTAGATGATCGCCGAGCCGATGCCGGTGCCCAGCGTCGTGAGGATGACCAGACCCGGGTGGTCCTTGGCGGCGCCGAAGTGCACCTCGGCGAGGCCCGCGGCGTCCGCGTCGTTGACGAGCACCACCTTGCGGCCCAGCTTCTCCTCGAAGTACTCGTCGGCCTTGAAGCCGTTCCACTTCTCGTCCAGGTTGGCCATGAACGGCACCTTGCCGTGCAGGACGGGGGCGGGAATGGTGAGGCCCACGGGGTTGTCGCCGATGACGCCGGCGAACTGGTCGATGATCTCGCCGACCACCGCCGCGACGTTCTTCGGCGTCGACTTGGCCGGCGTCGGGATGCGGAGGCGGTCGCCAGCGAAGTCGCCGATCGCCAGGTCCACCGGCGCGCCCTTGATGCCGGACCCGCCGACGTCGATACCCAGGAAGATGCTGCTCATGGCCCGTAGCGTAGCGGTAGCACCCCCGGCGCCGGAGAGCGCGGTCAGGATCAGGCGACGGCGGCGCGGGCCGCGCGCCCGCGTTCCAGTTGATCCTCGAACACGCGCCGCGCGATCCCGGCGTCGAGATGGTACAGCCGCAGCGACACCGGACCGTCGGTGGTGTGCACCGCGACCGTCGCAAGCCGCAGCCTCCGCTGCAGGGGCCCCTGGTGCACCGACAGCGACTGCATCCGGCGGTGGGGGACGATCGTCAGGCGGTGCTCGATGAGCCCATGGTGCGCCACGACGACGTCGTCGCCGACGCCCCAGGTGTGCTGCTCGAACGCCAGCGGCGTCAGCCAGCGCGCGCGGTCGGGCTGCGGCACGGGCTGCACCCGGGTGAGGTCCAGCTCCGGCCAGATCGCCCGCAGCACCGTGAGGACGTCGGCCCACGTGCCGAACGGGAGCACGACGGAGTTGGCGGCGCCGTTGCTCTCGTCGCCGGACTCCGCGAAGCCCAGCACCGTGACGGTGACGCGGTAGAGGCCCGTGATGCGCTGCAGGAGGTCCTGCTGCACGGCCACGCCCTGGATGCGGTCGGGGCGGAGGCCCTGCGCGGTGGTGGAGCCGAATCCGCGGGAGATGCGCAGCGTGTCGCCGCGGCGCGTCATGCGGAACCCCCAGTTGCGGCCGACGTTGGACCACGCCCAGCCCCCGAACGCCAGGAGCGCGCCGAGGGAGGTGATCGAGCCCCCGCCCCAGATGGACGCCGCCAGCAGCGCGCCAGCGACGAGCAGCGCGGCCGCGGCCGGGCTCGAGACGACGGTGCCGAGCAGGAGGGTGGCGGGCGCGACGGCGTGGACGAGCACCTCAGGCGGCTCGGCCTGCTCCACGGGAGGGGTGCCGGCCGGTGCCGCGTCACCTGGGGCGGTCGCCGGGCCGGGGGGCAGCGCACGGGCACGGGCCATCCGCGCGAGGAGGTGTTCCCGCAGCGCCTCCGCCCGCGCCCTGGTGAGGAACGCGAGGTTGAGTCCGCCGGCGCCACCGACGTCGATGTGGACCTTCGCCAACCCGAGCAGCCGGGCAACGAGCGGCTGGGCGATCTCCACCGCCTGCACCTTGGTGTAGTCGACTTTGGACGACGACCGCCAGATGAAGCTCCACTCGACCCGGAACTCGGCGTCGTCCACGATGAACGCCGTGGTCCGCCAGGCGAACAGTCCGTAGATGCCGGCCAGCAGCACGGCCGCGGCGGCGAGGATCCCGAAGACCACCGCCTGGCCGCTGAGGTCCTTGAGGCCGCCGTCGCCCAACTCCTGGACGAAGAACACGACGACCGCCGCCAGGGCGATGCCGCCGTGCGCCACGCCGGTGAGCGGGCTCGGGTGCTCGACCACCTGGCGGGCGGGCACGACAGCCGGGGCCGACGGGTCGGCCGGGGAGAGGCTCATCAGATGCCGGCCTGCTGGGTCTCGCCGCGGGCGATCAGCCGGTCGCGCAGCGCCGCCGCGTCCGCCTGGGCGAGGCCGGGGATGGTGACGCCGCCCTGCGTCGACGACGTGATCATCTCCACCGTGGCCAGCCCGAAGGCCCGCTCGAGCGGCCCGGACTGCAGCTGTACGAGCTGCATGCGCCCGTAGGGCACGCACACCAGCCGCCGGTGGAACAGGCCGCTGGTGAGGTAGACGTCGGTGTCGCGCTCGGCGTAGCCCCACCGTCGGAACGCCCGGGGCGCCCGGATCAGCCGCCAGGCAAGCAGCGCGGCCCACACCGCGACCACGGCCCAGCCCAACGCCGGCGGCCCCACCAGGAACGCGGCGACGGCGGGGCCGACGAACAGCGCGGTCCAGCCGAGTGGGATGAGGAGGAGCTTCATGCGCAGGTAGTTCGGGGAGAGCCGCTGCCAGGCCGTGCCCGGGGGCGCGAAGAGGTCCTCGGTCACCGGATGAACCGCTCGTAGCGGCGGCGGTCCATCGCCGGGCCGACCACCTTCAGCTCGCCCATGATGAGCGTGCCCACCAGCGTGAGCCGGATGCCGTCGGGGCGGGGCAGGAGGCCCGTCACCTTCGACTCGGCCATGATGAGGCTCACTCCGGACAGGTTGACGTCCACACCCTCGGGGACCCGGATCTTGACGTCGCACAGTCCGCCGCCGACGTGGATGGTGGTGTCGCGGCGTTCGAAGGCGGCGCCGATGAGGTCGAGGCGGGTCTCGCCCAGCCACGTGTTCAGCGTGACCTCGCCGGCGACGACGCCGATGCGCCCGGGGTTGAACGTGGACAGCAGCGCGTTACCGCCGGTGAACGCGCCGGGCGTGACGGGCAGGCCGCTACGCGGGGGAGCGGCCGGCATGGGCGGGTAGCCGGGGGTGGGGGCGCTCACCGGCTGCGGCGCCGGCCGGGGCGGGTCGACGACGACGAGATCCGTCGTCAGCGCGGTGAGGTCGCCGAAGGTCTTGGCGTCGTAGGCGCGGGCGATGCGCTCCGCGTGCTCGTCGAACGTGAGCCGACCGTCCGCGTAGGCGTTGTTGAGCAGCGTCGCCACGACCTCGCGGTCCTGGTCCGCGCACCGCAGGACGTCGAGGCGGTTCGGTTCGGGCATGTGGTCCAGTCTATGGGCGGGCGGGCCAGTCCTCGCTAGGGTGTGGGGGGACGAGGAGGTTCAGACAATGGGCGCGAAGAAGCGGGTCGGCATCCTGACGGCCGGCGGTGATTCCCCGGGGCTCAACGCGGCGATCCGCGGGTTCGGGAAGGCCGCCATCGGCACGCACGGCATGGAGCTCATCGGATTCCGCGACGGCATCCGGGGCCTGGCGGAGGACCGCTGGCAGGAACTCGACGGCACGGCGCTGTCGGGCATCCTGACGGTCGGCGGGACGGTGCTGGGTACGTCGCGGGACAAGGCGCACAAGATGGTCGTCGACGGCGAGGTCCGCGACATGGTGCCGACCATCGTCGAGAACTGCGAGAGGAACAAGCTCGACGCGCTGGTGTGCATCGGCGGCGGCGGGACGGCCAAGAACGCCAACCGGCTGCGCGAGGCGGGCCTCAACGTCATCCACCTGCCGAAGACCATCGACAACGACATCGCGCACACCGACACGAGCTTCGGGTTCTCCACGGCGCTCGGTATCGCCACCGAGGCGATCGACCGGCTGCACTCGACGGCGCACTCGCACCACCGCGTCATCATCGCCGAGATCATGGGGCACAAGGCCGGTTGGCTGGCGCTCGGCTCCGGCATCGCAGGCGGGGCGGACATCATCCTCATCCCGGAGATCCCGTACAACGTCGAGTCGATCGCGGAGTCGATCAAGAAGCGCGCCGCGTCCGGCCGCAACTTCTCGGTCATCGCCATCGCTGAAGGGGCCCGCGACGTCGCGGACAGCGCGGACCTGCAGGCGGCGATCGCGCTGGTGAAGTCGGCGTCGACACCGGAGGCGAAGTCGGCGGCCAAGCAGCACAAGTCGTCGGTGGAGGCGGGCCACCGCGACAACGCGTTCAAGGTGGCGACCGAGCTGGAGGCGGCGACCGGACTCGAGTCGCGCGTGACGATCCTCGGCTACGTACAGCGCGGCGGCACCCCCGACGCCAATGACCGGCTGCTCGGCACGCTCCTCGGCACCGCCGGCGCGGACCTGGTCGCGGAGGGTCGCTTCGGCGTTACCGTGGCGTCCCAGGCCGGCGAGGCCGTACCCGTGCCCCTGGAGGACGTGGCCGGCAACCTCAAGACCGTCCCCGTCGACCATCCGTGGATCGCGGCGGCCCGGCACGTGGGCACCGGCTTCGGCGACTGACCTGCATAGTTCTCGCTCCAGGGCTTCTCCTGTGCATATGCACGCAGGAAGCTCTCCAGCGAGAAAAGTGCCGGGCTACCTGGTGGCCTCAGCCAGCAACTCGAGGATGTGCACGTAGGTGCGGCCGGTCGCCCGCGACATCGCGATCTCGCACGTCCGGTTGAGCGACGCGTAGGCGAAGAATCCCGTGCGGACCTCGGCGGCCTCGTCGCGGGTGGCGGCCTCCGTGAGCTCCGGGTGCAGCAGGCCCCGGTCGCCGGCGAAGCCGCAACAGGCCCACGACGGCGGCACGGTGACCTCGTCGGCGATGAACTGCGCGATGGCCAGGAGGTCGTCGTTGACGTCGAGCCGCGTCGAGGCGCAGGTCGGGTGGAGGCCCAGTGACGGCAGCGAGCGTCTCACCTTGAGGCGCGGCACCAGCTCACGGGCGGCGAAGGTCACAACGTCCAGCACCTCCGGGCCCCAGCCGTCGGTCATCGTGGTGAGGCCGGCGGTGCAGCTGGAGGCGTCGACGACGACGGTGCTGTCCTCGCGGCGGCCGAGAACCTCCCGCACCTTGGCCTGCATGGTCTGATACCCCTCGGTCAGGCCCTTGGCGCGCCACGGCGAGCCGCAGCACAGGTCTTCGGCGTCCAGGAGAGCCACTGGCACCTGCGCCCGGTTGCACAGCTCGTTGAAGGCCGCGAAGACGCCCTGACCTGACGGCCCGAACATCGACTGCAGGCAGGACGGGAAGTAGGCGGCGACGGCGGGCCGGTCGCGGTTGCGCCGCCGGGGCCGGCGCCGTAGACCCGAGCCGGGCGGGAGGGTCGCGTCGTAGCCGGGGACGGCCTCGGCGCCGAGGGTGCGTCGGCCCAGCCGGGTCGCGACCGTCGCGAGCGGCACGCTGGACTTGGCCATCGTCAGGGCGGCCGAGCCCATGCGCGTGGCCAGCCCCCACGCCTTCGCGGCCCTGTTCCAGGCGGTCGTCTCGACGCCTCCCGCGCGTTCCTGCCGTTGCCGCCGGACGAGGTCGCCGGTGTTGATGCCGAGGGGGCAGGCCACCTCGCACATGCCGTCGACGGCGCAGGTCTCCAGGACGGCGTAGTCGTAGTCGGCCTCGACCTGGGCGACGAGCTCAGTGTCGTCGCGGCGGGCGGTGAGCTCTCGTTGCAGCACGATGCGCTGGCGGGGGGTGAGCGTGAGGTCGCGCGAGGGGCACACCGGCTCGCAGAAGCCGCACTCGATGCACGCGTCCACCTCGGGTTCGATGGTCGGCATCAGCTTGAGGTGCTTGAGATGGGCGTCCGGGTCGTCGGAGATGATGACGCCCGGGTTGAGGACGCCGTGGGGGTCGAAGAGGTGCTTGATCTCGCGCATCACCTCGTAGAGCTCGTCGCCGTACTGCTCGCGTAGGAACGGCGCCATGGCCCGCCCGGTGCCGTGCTCGGCTTTGAGGACGCCGTGGTGCCGCAGCGTGAGGCGGACGAGCTTGCGCGTGAACTTGCGGTAGCGCAGCAGCCCGACGGGGTCGTCGAAGCGTTCGCTGAGCAGGATGTGGATGTTGCCGTCGCGGGCGTGGGCGAACATGGGTGCCTCGGGGTAGCCCGAGTTGTCGAGCAGGGTGACGAGGTCGCGACAGGCGGCCGCGAAGTGCTCCGGCGGGACGCAGACGTCCTCGAGGAGCGTCGTGGAGCCCGAGGCGCGCGCACCCGCAACCAGCGCGTACAAGCCTCGGCGCAGCTCGACCAGAGCGTTGCGCTCGCGCACCTCCGTGGTGAGCTCCACGCGGGCCAGCGCCGGGATGGACCGCAGTTCGACGCCCGCCGCCTCGAGCCGGTCGGCCAGCGTGATCTCGTTGACCTCGTGGAGCTCGACCAGCAGCGCCGCCTCAGTGGTCAGCGGTGCCTCGCGGAGGATGGTGGGGGCGTCGGGCTGGGCCCGTGCGACGCGCAGGGACGCGGCGTCCATGAGCTCGATGGCCTCGAAGCCGTGCTCGATGAGCGCCGGCACGGCGGCGGTGGCGTCGTCGAGGCTCGGGAACAGCGCGAGGGCGGCGGCGCTGTGCCGCGCCAGGGGGACGGTGCGGAACGTGGCCTCCGCGACGAAGCCCAGCGTGCCCTCGGAGCCGATGAGGAGGTGTCGGATGATGTCCACGGGGCGGTGGAACTCGAGCAGCGCGTTGAGCCCGTAGCCCATGGTGTTCTTGACGCTGTAGAGGCGGTTGATGTCGGCGATCGCCGCAGGGTTGGTCCGCAGCCGCCTCCGGAGCATGTGGAGCCCGCCGACCAGCGGCGTCTCCTCGAGGCGGAGCGTGATGTCGGCGGAGGGATCTGCGGTGTCGACGACCCGCCCGCTCGGCAGGACGAACACCATCGACTCGAGCGTCTGGTAGCTGTTCTGCTCGACGCCCGACAGCATGCCGCTGGAGTTGTTGGCGACGATGCCGCCGATGGTGCAGGCGACGTCGCTCGTGGGGTCCGGGCCCAGCCGCCGGCCGTAGCGGGCCAGCCGGGTGTTGACCGCGCGGAGCGTCGCCCCGGCGCCGGCCCGGACGCGGGCGCCGTCGTCGAGCACCTCGATGTCGCGGAAGTGGCGGCGGACGTCGACCAGGAGGTCGGAGCTGATCGACTGCCCGCACAGGCTCGTGCCGCCGCCCCGGAAGGTGATGCGACGGCGGGTGCGGGCGGCCTGGACCATGAGCGACGCCACCTCGTCGACGCTCGAGGGCGTGGCGACCCCCGACGGCGTCAGCAGGAACGGCGAGGCGTCGTGGGACATCGCGAGGCGGGTGATGGCACGCTCGTCGACGGTGACGTCGCCGAGGGTGCTGCTCACGCCGCCAGCCTACTCAGAAGCTGTTCGGTGTGGTGCCGGCCGTGTTCCGGGTCGGTGGAAAACCCTGCTAACCTAGTGGCCACGCGCGGGCGTAGCTCAATGGTAGAGCGCTAGCTTCCCAAGCTTGATACGCGGGTTCGATTCCCGTCGCCCGCTCCACGGTCCCGGTCCTAGTCAGAGCAGGAATGACGAGGTCGGAGCCGGCAGCAAGGAAGCGTGTTAAGACCCCTTCCGTGGGCTTTCGTGGGCCATCGGCCCCACGAGGACACGAAAGGACGTACCCGAGATGGGTAGGAAGACCACCCGCCGCGGCCGCAGCGACCTGGGCAGCATCGAGCAACTTCCCTCCGGCCGCTACCGCGCCTACTACCGCTACGAGGGCCGCAAGTTCACCGGCCCGCACACGTTCGACTCACACGCCGCCGCCGTGGCCTGGCTGAGCACCGAGCGCTCAGAGCGGGCCCGCGGCACCTGGAAGGACCCCGAGCTGGGGCGGGTCAAGCTGCGCGACTGGGCCACCACCTGGCTGAACTCCCGGGTCAACCTGGCCGACTCCACTCGCCGCAATCACCTGCACAGCCTGAACCGCTGGGTCCTGCCCTACCTGGGGGACCGTGACCTGGGCGACCTCACCGCTCCGATGGTGCGGCAATGGTTCACCACCGTCAGCGCCGACGCCCACGCCGCCGCCACCCAGCCCCGGCCGAGCGGCCACACCACCCACGGACACCCGGCCCGGCAGTGGGCCCGCGAGCACGGGTACGACGTCAAGCCCACCGGCAGGCTGCCCCGCCACGTCCTGGCCGCATGGCAGGCAGCCACCCAGCGCCCCACCGAGACCAGCGCCCCGGGCACCAACGCCACCCGGCCCGGGGCAGTGGCCGCGTGCAACGCCTACCGCACCCTGCGCGCCTGCCTGAACGCCGCCGTCCGGGACGGGCTGATGGACTCCAGCCCCTGCAAGGTGGAAGGGGCCGGGCAGGTCAAGCACCCCGAACGCATCCCCGCCACCCCCGACGAGGTCGCCGCCCTGGTCGAACTGATGCCGGCCGACCTCGCCGCGGCCGTGTGGGTGGCTGCCTGGTCCGGGCTGCGCTACGGCGAACTGTTCGCCTTGGCACGCAAGCACGTGGACCTCAGCCGCGGCACTCTGACCGTGCACCGCACCCTGACCCGGGCACGCACGTTCGGGGCCCCGAAGACCGCCAGCAGCGTGCGCACCGTGTGGCTGCCCGATTTCGTCACCCAAGCGCTGAGCCGCCACATGGACCAGCACACCGGCCCCGGCCCGGATGCGCTGATCTTCGCCGCAGCCACCGGAGCCCCGGCCCGTCAGGCGCACGTCAACAAGCACTTTCGGCGCGCTGCCCGGGCCATCGGCCGAGATGACCTGCACTGGCACGACCTGCGCCACACCGGCGCGACCCTGGCCTATACCGCCGGGGGAACGGTGCGCGACGTGCAACGCCGCCTGGGTCACTCCACCGCCCGGGCCGCGATGATCTACGCCCACGCCCTGGACGACGGCGACCGCCTGCTAGCCGAACGACTCCAAGCCGCCTACGCCCCCCGCACCGTCGAACCACCCGAGGGCCCCCAGCCGCCCTCTAGGGCGTGTCTCCTTATGCGTGAAGCCAGAGGGTGATCGCGCGTAGGACAACGCCTCCTCGGTAGATGGCTGCGTGTTTGTCGTATCGGGTAGCGATGCCGCGCCATTGCTTGTGGTCGTTGAAG
>NZ_CAXWGV010000006.1:0-166305 GCF_964266725.1 Tessaracoccus sp. O5.2
CGCCCGGCAACGCCGGACCGCGACCGGCTAACCGGAGGAAACAGGTGAGGCAACGACCTGGCGAACCGGAGGTTCACTGCTGAGGCAACGATCAGTTCACCCGGAGGTATTGACATGAGGCATCACGCGCCTGTCAGATAACAGTTTGGCGACTAGGTCGTTAACCTTTGGCCACACCTGTCACCGCGACCGTACTAAGCTCTGGTCACACACCTCTGGGGGATGTATGAAGCCTGTCAGAACTGCCCTACGCGCGCTTGCCGCGGGGTGCCTGCTTCTCGCCGTCGCCACGGCCCCTGCGCGGGCCGACGAGGCCCTCGACGCCATCGCCCAGGCAGTTGGCGTCACCGAGCAGGCCACCGACTTCGTCATCCTCGTCGACACCTCCGTCTCCATGAAGGACGACGATCGCTGGGCGCGCGCCCGCGACGCCGTCTCCGGGCTCCTCACCAACCTCACCCCCGACGATCACGTCACGTTGATCACCTTCGACGACGGCGCCCGCACCGCATTCGCCGGCCTCGACCCCGCGCCGGCGACGGTTCTCAACGCGCTTCCGGCCGCGCCCACCGGCGACCAGACCGACATCGGTGCCGCCATCGAGGCCGGCGTCGAGGCCCTGAACCGCGACGGCGGATCCGAGGTGGCCGCGATCGCGCTGCTGACCGACGGCGAGCTCGATGCCGCCGAGACCTCCGACTACGTCACCCCGACGTCCCCCGCCTGGGCCCAGCTCCGTCAGCGCGCCGCCACCGTCTCGACTGACCGCCAGATCGGGGCCTTCGCCCTTACCCTCGGCAGCACCTCGGACGCAGGCCTGCTGACGTCTGTCTTCCCCAACGCGGAGGTCGCGACCCCAAACGACATCGTCGCCTACCTCACCGGCCTCAACGACGAGCTCACCCGGCTGCGCATCGTCGAGGCCCTGGGCCCGGATCTGGAGGGCCCCGCGTCGCTGACCGTCGGGGATGCCACCATCGAGGACGGCACCCTCACCGCGACCGCGACGCTGACGTCGTCGACCACCTACCTCCCGCTCAGCATCGCGTCGGTGGCTCTTGAGCCCGCCGTCGAGGGAGCGGCCATCGGCATGGAGCCGGCCGCCGTCGAGGTGGCACCCGGCCAGTCCGCCACCGCGACGCTCACCGTCACGCTCCCACCCGGGACCGAGTCGACCAGCACGGTCGTCGCGACGCTCACCTCGCCCTGGGCGCCCCAGCTCACGGCTCTGGGGATAGACCAGAACATCACCGTGGCATCGCAGGCCATTGACCTTGCCAATGCCGCCGCGGAACCCGCGCCCGCCACCGAGCCCACCGCGACACCGCCCGCCACCGACACCCCCGCAGACTCCGGCCGCACCCTCAGCGACACGCTGGCAGCCCTGCCCGTATGGGCGCTCCCCGCGGCCGGCGGCGCCATCCTGGCCCTCCTGCTCCTCCTCGCGCTGCTGAGTGCCGCGAGGAAGCGCCGTCCCCGCCTCGACGGCTCCATCGCCGTGCTGCACGAGGGAAGGATCGTCGACGAGTTCATCGTCGCTGGCCCCGACGCGGCGATCTCCCGCGGCGAGCTCAAGCTCAAGGCCCGCCGCCTGAAAGACGGCACCGTCGCACTGAAGGGCCGGCACGGCCAGCAGAAGTTCACCGCGACCCTCGCCGACGGCGACACCACCCGCCTCACCGAGGCCACCGAACTGCGCTACACCGACCAGCGCACCCGGATGCTCCAGCTGATCAGCGACACCCACGCCACGACCGGGCAGCTGACAGGGCCCTAAGATGGGGCGCGCCGCGGCCGCGGCGACCGCCGACACCGAGGAGCACACCCGTGGGTATCACCGCCGACGACGTGGCCCGCCTGGGCGCGCTGGCGCGCATCCGGCTCACCGAGCAGGAGTGCCACGACCTGGCACCCGAGCTCAACGTCATCCTGGACTCCGTCCGCAGCGTCTCCGAGGTCGCCGGACCGGACGTGCCGATGGCCACCCACGCGATCCCGCTGACCAACGTCTTCCGCGACGACGTCGTCACGCCGTCACTCACCCAGGACCAGGCCCTCTCCGGCGCCCCGGACCAGGAGGACGGCCGCTTCCGCGTCCCGCAGATCCTGGGGGAGGAGTGACCATGGACCAGCTGCTCACCAAGCCCGCGCACGAGCTGGCCGCCCTCATGGCCGACGGCGCCCTCACTTCCGAGGACCTCACCCGCGCCTGCCTCGCCCGCATCGAGGAACTCAACCCGACCCTCAACGTCTTCCTCTCCGTCGACGCCGAGGCCGCCCTCGAGGCCGCCCGCGGCATCGACGCCCGCCGCGCCGCTGGCGAGGAGCTCGGCCCGCTGGCCGGCATCCCCGTCGGGGTCAAGGACAACTTCTGCACCACCGACCACCCCACCACGTGCGGGTCGCGGATGCTCGACGGCTGGATCCCGCCGTACGACGCCACTGTCGTCGCCCGCCTCCGCGACGCCGGCCTCGTCATCGTCGGCAAGACCAACATGGACGAGTTCGCCATGGGGTCGTCGACGGAGACCTCCTTCTTCGGCCCCACCCGCAACCCGTGGGACCCGGACCGGATCCCCGGCGGCTCGGGCGGCGGCTCCGCCGCTGCCGTGGCGTCGTTCATGGTCCCGCTGGCGGTCGGCTCCGACACCGGCGGCTCCATCCGCCAGCCCGGCTCCGTCACCGGCACTGTCGGCGTGAAGCCGACCTACGGGGGAGTGTCGCGCTACGGCCTGGTCGCCATGGCCTCCAGCCTCGACCAGCCCGGCCCCTGCGCCCGCACCGCCCTCGACGCGGCCCTCCTGCAGCAGGTCATCGGCGGCTACGACGGTCACGACTCGGCGTCCATCAACCGCCCCGTCGCCGACCTCGCCGCCGCCGCGACCGCCCAGGACCTCGCCGGCCTCCGGGTCGGCGTCGTCACCGAGCTGGGCGGCGAGGGTTACGAGCCGGACGTGCTCGCCCGCTTCACCGAGGCCGTCGACCTGCTGCGCGCCGCCGGCGCCGAGGTGGTCGAGGTGTCCTGCCCCGCGTTCAGCTACGCGCTGCCCGCCTACTACCTCATCCAACCCGCCGAGCTGTCGAGCAATCTCGCCCGCTTCGACGGCATGCGCTACGGCCTGCGGGTCGGCGACGACGGCACCCGCTCCGCCGAAGAGGTGATGAACCTCACCCGCGACGAGGGCTTCGGCAAGGAGGCCAAGCGTCGCATCATCATCGGCACCTACGCGCTGTCGGCCGGCTACTACGACGCCTACTACGGCTCGGCCCAGAAGGTCCGCAGCCTCATCCAGGCCGACTTCGACCGCGCCTTCGAGTCCTGCGACGTGCTGGTCTCCCCGACGACGCCCACGGTGGCGTTCCGCATCGGCGAACGCACCGCCGACCCGATGGCCATGTACATGGCGGACCTGTGCACCATCCCGTCGAACATGGCCGGCAACGCGTCCGCCTCGTTCCCCGCCGGCCTCAGCAGCGACGGCCTCCCCGTCGGCCTGCAGGTCATGGCCCCGCCCATGGAGGACGCCAGGCTCTACCGCGTGGGCGGCGTCGTCGAACGCGCCCTCGAGGAGCGCTGGGGCGGCCCGCTGCTCGCCCGCCTCGCTGACAAGGAGATCGCCCGATGACCGAGACGATTCCCTACGACGACCTGCTCACCCGCTACGAGCCCGTCCTCGGCCTCGAGGTGCACGTCGAACTCAACACCAACTCCAAGATGTTCTGCGGCTGCCCCACCACGTTCGGCGGGGAACCCAACACACAGGTGTGCCCGGTGTGTCTCGGGCTGCCCGGCTCGCTGCCGGTCATCAACGGCAAGGCCGTCGAGTCCGCTATCCGCATCGGGCTGGCGCTCAACTGCCGGATCGCCGAGTGGTGCCGCATGGCCCGGAAGAACTACTTCTACCCGGACATGACCAAGAACTTCCAGACCTCGCAGTACGACGAGCCCATCGCCTTCGACGGCTGGGTCGACGTCGAGGTCGACGGCGAGACCTACCGCGTCGAGATCGAACGCGCCCACATGGAGGAGGACGCCGGCAAGGCCCTCCACATGGGCGGCGCCACCGGCCGCATCCACGGCGCCGACTACTCGCTCATCGACTACAACCGCGCCGGCGTGCCGCTCATCGAGATCGTCACCCGCCCCGTCCGCGGCGCCGGGGCGAAGGCCCCGGAGGTGGCGCGCGCCTACGTCGCCCACCTCCGCGACCTCCTGCGCGCACTCGGCGTCTCCGACGTGCGGATGGAACAGGGGTCGCTGCGCTGCGACGCCAACGTCTCCCTCATGCCCATCGGCTCCGACGTCCTCGGGACCCGCACCGAGACCAAGAACGTCAACTCCCTGCGCTCGGTCGAGCGCGCCATCCGCTACGAGATGACCCGCCAGGCGGCCATCCTCGACGGCGGCGCCCGCGTCAAGCAGGAGACCCGGCACTTCCACGAATCCGACGGCACCACGTCGCCAGGCCGCTCCAAGGAGGAGGCGGAGGACTACCGGTACTTCGCCGAGCCGGACCTCATGCCCATCGCCCCGTCGCGGGAGTGGGTCGAGGAGCTGCGCGCCACGCTGCCCGAGCCGCCGGCCGAGCACCGCCGTCGCCTGCAGACCGACTGGGGCTTCAGCGACATCGACTTCGGCAGCATCGTCTCCTCGGGGGCCCTCGGGCTCGTCGAGGCGACGGTGGCCGCCGGCGCCACCCCCGCCGCCGCCCGCAAGTGGTGGGTCACCGAACTGGCGCGGCGCGCCAACGAATCCGGCGTCGAGCTGGACGAGCTGCCCATCACGCCCGCGCAGGTCGCGGCCGTGCAGGGGCTGGTCGACGCCGGCAAGGTCAACGACAAGCTCGCCCGCCAGGTCATCGAGGGCGTGCTCGCGGGCGAGGGCGAGCCCGCCGACGTCGTCGCGGCCCGCGGCCTGGCCGTGGTGTCCGACGAAGGCGCGCTCACCGTCGCCGTCGACGAGGTCATCGCGGCGAACCCGGACGTGGCGGCGAAGATCCGCGACGGCAAGGTCGCGGCCGCCGGCGCCCTCATCGGGCAGGTCATGAAAGCCATGAAGGGACAGGCCGACGCCGGCAAGGTCCGCGAGCTGATCCTCGCGAAACTCACCTGAGGAGGGGCGATGTACCTGTTCCATGCCACCGTGACGGTCGTGGCCGGGACCGAGGAGGAGTTCGCGGCGGTGTGCGCCGCGAACAGCCGGGCGTCGCTGGAGGAGCCCGGCTGCCTGCGCTTCGAGGTCCTGCAGGACGCCGACGACCCGACGCGCTTCGTGCTCGTCGAGGCGTACCGGTCCGAGGCAGACCTGGCGTCGCACAAGACGACGGAGCACTACCAGGCCTGGGCGGAGGTCGCCAACCGCGTGCAGGTCGAGCCGCGGTCGAAGAGGGTGTACCGCCCGGTCGCTCCCTGACCGTTACGACCCTTCGAGACGGCCCGGCCGCTTCGCGGCTGGGCCTCCTCAGGGAGCGGGGGCTCCTGATCGTTACGACCCTTCGAGACGGCCCGGCCGCTTCGCGGCTGGGGCCTCCTCAGGGAGCGGTGGGGGCCTCTGACAGTTTCGACCCTTCGAGACGGCCCGGCCGCTTCGCGGCTGGGGCCTCCTCAGGGAGCGGGGATGGACGGCGCGGCCGCTTCGCGGCTGGGCCTCCTCAGGGAGCGGGGGTCAGCCGAGGGCGGCCCAGGTCTGCGGACCCACGACGCCGTCGGCCACCAGCCCTGGCTGCGCTGGAAGCTTCGCACGGTCGACTCCGTCGCCGGGCCGAACTGACCGTCCGCGCTCAGCCAGTAGCCGAACGCGCTCAGCCGCTGCTGCAGGTAGCGCACGTCCTCGCCGCTGTCGCCATGGCGGAGCGTCCGACGCGGCGAGCCGGTCGAGCCCGTGCCCTGACCCCAGCCGCCCGGGTTCGCGGGCACCGACGCCGCGGGCGCAGTGAGGGTGAACGGCCGCTGCGCCTGGAACGACGCCGACACCGTGCCGACGGTGTAGAAGTTCGGCACCTGGTCCATCGGCATGCGCCTGACGATCGCGGAGTGGAACGCGCGGTAGTCGCCCGAGAACGACCCGTTGCCCCACACCCGCAGCAGGGTCTCGGTGAACAGCCCGTTGACGTCGCCGTCGCTGGAGAGCTGGTTGTCCTGGCAGCCCGAGACGAGGATGAGTTCGGCCGCGATGTCGGTGCTGCGGGTGGTCCCGGCGAACGGCCCCTCAGAGCGCGGCGATTGAGTTGCGCCACGCCCCGATTGCGTCGGGCTCGCCGTGGAGGCGCACGTCGGCGTCGCGGCCGCTGAGGTGCAGCAGCAGCTCCGACGGGAGTCCCGACACCGTCACCGGCCGGGTGCCCTGCCCCATCGCGAGCTCCGCGCCGGTGTCGCTGCGGCGCAGGATCGCGCGGCTGCCCGCCGCCAGCTGGGTGCGGCGCCCGAGCGCCTTCGCGATGGGCCACAGCTCCTGCTGCTCGGCGGCCGTCAGCGTCTGGCTGCGGCCGTTGGCCCGCAGCACGTCCTCGTGGTGGATGAACAGCTCCGAGGTGTTGACGAGCCGGTCGAGCGGCCGCATGATCCACCCCGGCCGCCGGAGTTCCTCCAGCAGGCCGGTGAAGCCGCGTCGGTGCAGCTCGTCGCTCTGGATCCGCTCGGTCAGGGCGGCGAACCGGTCGAGGCCGATGCCGGGCAGGGCGTCGAGTCGGTGCTCGCGGATATAGAGATGGGCGGCAAGCTCCTGCACCCGCCAGTCCCCGGCCATCGTCGGGGCGAACGGGCCGAGCTCGGCCATGAGGTCGATGAGTGCGGCGCGCTGGCGCTGGGCGAAGGTCATGGCACCAGCTTAGGCACGGCAGAATGTCCACCATGACAGCCGCCATCAGGTACAACGCCGACGGGCTCGTGCCCGCCGTCGCCCAGGACGCCGACACCGGGGAGGTGCTCATGCTCGCGTGGATGGACGCCGAGGCGGTGCGCCGAACGCTGGCCACGATGCGGGCGACCTACTGGTCGCGCTCGCGGCAGGAGTACTGGGTCAAGGGTGAGACGTCGGGTCACACGCAGGAGGTCGTGTCCATGGCGGTCGACTGCGACGGTGACACCCTCCTGCTCACCGTGCGCCAGACCGGCGCCGCCTGCCACACCGGCAACCGCACGTGCTTCTACACGCCCCTGACCTCGGCGGATCTCGCATGAGGGTCACTCCGACTCTCGAGGAGTTCACCGCCCTGGCGGCGGACCGGCGCGTCATCAGCGTCCACGCCCGCGTCCTGGCCGACGACCTGACGCCGGTGGCGGTCTATCAACTGCTGTGCGGCGCGCGGCAGGGCACCTTCCTGTTCGAGTCCGCCGAGGCCGGCGTCTGGTCGCGCTACTCGTTCGTCGGCGTCCGCACGGCGGCCACCCTCACCGAACGCGGCGGCCGCGCCGAGTGGATCGGGCACGAACTGGTCGGGATCGCCGACGGCGACCCGCTCCAGGTGCTGCGCGCCACGCTCGAGGAGCTGGCCACGCCCGCCGTCGAGGGCCTCCCACCGTTCCACGCCGGGATGGTCGGCTACCTGGGCTACGACGTCGTGCGACGCCTGGAGCGGATCCCGGACACCTGCGTCGACGACCTGGGGCTCCCGGAGCTGGTCATGATGCTCACCAGCGAGGTCGCTGTGCTGGACCACCATCGCGGGGAGCTGTGGCTCATCGCCAACGCCATCAACTTCGACGGCACGGACGAGGGCGTGGAGCGGGCGTACTACGACGCCGTCGCGGCCGTGGAGCGGATGGCGGACGCCCTCGCCGCCCCGCGCCGCTCGCTGACGCTCCAGGAGGGGGAGCCGGTCGAGCCCGAGGTGCGCCGCCAGCGCACGTCCGAGGAGTACATGGCGCTGGTCGAGGAGGCCAAGGAGGAGATCCGGGCGGGGGAGGCGTTCCAGATCGTCGTGTCCCAGCGCTTCGACATCCCCACCCGCGCCGACGCGCTCGACGTGTACCGGGCGCTGCGGCTGACCAACCCCAGCCCCTACCTGTACCTGCTGCGCCTGCCGGGCTTCGACGTCGTCGGGTCGAGTCCCGAGGCCCTCGTCACGGTGCACGACGGGCTGGCGACCACCCGGCCCATCGCGGGGTCCCGGCCGCGGGGGCGCACGCCCGAGGAGGACCGGCGCCTCGCGGAGGAACTGCTGGCCGACCCGAAGGAGAAGGCCGAGCACCTCATGCTCGTCGACCTGGGGCGCAACGACCTCGGCCGGATCTGCGAGCCGGGCAGCGTCACGGTGCACGAGTTCATGAACATCCACCGCTACAGCCACATCATGCACCTGGAGGCCGCGGTGTCCGGGCGCCTGGCGTCCGGCCGCAGCGCCCTCGACGCCGTCCTGGCCTGCTTCCCTGCGGGCACCCTCTCCGGGGCGCCCAAGGTGCGCGCCATGGAGATCATCGACCGGCTGGAGGTGTCGCGGCGGGGCCTGTACGGCGGCGTCGTCGGGTACTTCGACTTCGCCGGGAACTCCGACGTCGCCATCGCCATCCGCACAGCCGTGCTGGCCGACGGCGTGGCCCACGTGCAGGCGGGCGCGGGCATCGTCGCGGACTCCGTGCCGGCGACGGAGGACGCCGAGTGCCGGCACAAGGCCCGGGCCGTGATCAGCGCCATCGGCCGTGCCGAGGCGATGACGGCGCCGTGAGGGGGCGCCTGCCCGTCACGCTGCTCGCGGCTGCCGGTGCGCTGACGGCCGGCTTCGCCGCCCAGGCGGCCGCCAGCGGCGTGCAGGCCGTGGCTTGGGCTGCCGCGGCGGGCGTCGGCCTGACGCTCATGCTCCGGGGGATCGGGCTGCGGGTCGTCGGCGTCGCGCTCGCGGCCCTGGCCGTCGCGGGATCGGTGTGGGCGGCCCAGGCCGGGCTGTGGCTGGCCGTGGCGGGATTCGTCGCGCTGGTCGTGGCCGCCGTCGGGCTGGTCGTCTGGGGTCCCGGCTGGGCCGGGCGCGCCAGGGAGGGCCGCGAGGCCCCGCCTGATCTGTGGTCCGCGATGGACCGCGGCGACGATCCCACCGATGAACAGCACGTGCGGGGCGACGGCGGGGCAGGGTAATCTCGTCGCACCGTTAGGCAGACGAAAGGCTTGGCAACTCATGGCGCGTACCGCGAAGTACTACCACCACGGGAAGAGCCCCGCCGCGTGGGCGGGTTCCATCGCCGCCGCCATCGGCTTCATCCTGGCGGCCGTCGGATCCCTGCTCGGCCCCAACTGGCCGCTGGTCATCTTCGGCGCGGCGATCGTCCTGATCGGCGCTCTGGCGACCATGGTGATGAAGGCCATGGGCCTCGGTCAGCCGTGACCGTCCTCGACGACATCATCGCGGGAGTCCGGGAGGATCTGGAGCAGCGGCGCCGTCGCGTGCCCATCGACGCCGTGCGTGAGGCCGCCGCCGCGGCTCCGCCGGCGCTGGACCCCATGCCCCGGTTCCGCGACCCCCGCCTGGTCGTCATCGCCGAGGTGAAGCGCAGGTCCCCGTCCAAGGGTGATCTGGCGGCCATTCCGGACCCGGCGTCCCTCGCCGCCGCCTACGCCGCTGGCGGGGCCGCCGCCATCTCCGTGCTGACCGAGGCCCGGCGCTTCGGCGGCTCGCTGGCCGACCTCGACGCGGTCCGCGCCGCCGTCGACGTGCCGGTCCTGCGCAAGGACTTCATGGTCGACGACTACCAGTTCCTCGAGGCCCGCGCCCACGGGGCGGACCTCGTGCTGCTCATCGTCGCCGCCCTCACCGACGACGAGCTCGCCCACTTCGGGCGGCTCACCGCCGAGCTCGGCATGACCGCGCTCGTCGAGACGCACACCACCGACGAGGTGGACCGCGCCCTGGCGCTCGGCTTCGACCTCATCGGCGTCAACAACCGCAACCTCAAGACCCTCGACGTCGACCTCGCCACCTTCGGCCCCCTCGCCTCACGGCTGGGGGACTCGGTCGTCCGCGTGGCGGAGTCCGGCATCCTCACCGCCGACGACGTCGCCACCGTCGCCGCGCAGGGGGCCGACGCCGTGCTCGTCGGCGAGGCGCTCGTCCGGCACGGGGACCCCGTCGCCGCCATCGCCGACTTCATGTCCGCCGCAGAAAGGGTGCACGCATGAGCGTCCCAGACGCCACCGGCCACTTCGGCCGCTTCGGTGGCCGCTTCGTCCCCGAGGCGCTCCAGGCGGCCCTCAGCGAGCTGACGGTCGCGTTCGAGGAGGCGATGGCCGACCCGGAGTACCGGGCCGAGCTGGCCCGCCTGCAGCGCGACTACTCGGGCCGGCCCACGCCCATCACGGTGGCCGAGAACTTCTCGGCCCACTGCGGCAACGCGCGGGTCCTGCTCAAGCGCGAGGACCTCAACCACACCGGCGCGCACAAGATCAACAACGTCCTCGGCCAGGCGCTGCTGACCAAGCGCATGGGCAAGACCCGCGTCATCGCGGAGACCGGGGCGGGTCAACACGGCGTCGCGACCGCCACCGCCGCGGCCCTGCTCGGGCTCGAATGCCGCATCTACATGGGCGAGGTCGACACCAAGCGGCAGGCCCTCAACGTGGCGCGCATGCAGCTGCTGGGCGCGGAGGTGTACGCGGTCGCGGCCGGCTCCCGCACGCTCAAGGACGCCATGAACGAGGCCATGCGCGACTGGGTGACCACCGTGGACCAGACGCACTACCTCATCGGCACCGTCGGCGGCCCGCACCCGTTCCCCTACCTGGTGCGCGAGCTCCAGCGGGTCATCTCCACCGAGGCGCGTCAGCAGATGCTCGACGACCACGGCGCGCTGCCCGACTACGTGGCCGCGTGCGTCGGCGGCGGCTCGAACGCCATCGGCATGTTCTACGACTTCATCCCCGACGAGTCCGTGAAGCTGTACGGCTTCGAGGCCGAGGGGGAGGGTGTGGCCACCGGCAGGCACGCCGCCACCATCGTGGCGGGCTCGCCGGGCGTCCTCCACGGTGCCCGCACCATGGTCCTGCAGGACGAGGACGGGCAGACCATCGAGTCGCACTCCATCTCCGCGGGGCTCGACTACCCGGGCGTGGGGCCGGAGCACGCGTGGCTCGCCGACACCGGACGCGCCGTCTACCAGGGGGTCACCGACGCCGAGGCCATGGACGCGTTCAAGCTCCTGACCCGCACCGAGGGCATCATCCCCGCGATCGAGTCGGCCCACGCGCTGGCCGGCGCCCGCCGGCTCGGGCTCCAGATCGCCGCCGAGGACCCCGAGGCCCGTCCCACCATCCTCGTGTGCCTCTCGGGCCGCGGCGACAAGGACGTGGCCACCGCCTTCGAGTACTTCGGCCTGCCGGGCGTCCCCGACAAGACCGTGGGAGGCATGGCATGAGCCAGTACACCGACGAGGCCCGCCTCGGCATCTCCGGCCGCGTCGTGTCCGCGTGCCTCGACGCCGGGCGGCCGGCGCTGGTCGGCTACCTCCCCGTCGGCTACCCGAGCGTCGCGGACTCCATCGAGGCCGTCACCGCCATCACCGAGGGCACCGACGGCCGCGGCGTGGACCTCGTCGAGATCGGCATCCCGTACTCGGACCCGCTCATGGACGGCCTGGTCATCCAGCACGCCACCGCCAAGGCCCGGGCCCGCGGCGTCCGCACCGCGGACGCGTTCCGCGCCGTCGAGGCGGTCGCGGCGACGTCGGCGACGCCGATGGTGATGACGTACTGGAACCTCATCGAGGCGTACGGTCCGGACCGCTTCGCGCGGGACCTGGCCGCCGCCGGCGGCGCCGGCGTCATCACCCCCGACCTGCCGCCGGACGACTGCCCCGAGTGGATCGAGGCCAGCGACGCCCACGGCCTCGACCGCGTGTTCCTCATCGCCCCGTCGTCGACCGACGAGCGCATCGCGCTGACCATGCGCTCCTGCCGGGGCTGGGTGTACGCCTCCAGCGTCATGGGCGTCACCGGGGCCCGCGCGGCGACCTCCGACGCCGCGCCGGTGATCGTCAGCCGCGCCCGCTCGGTCGACCCGGGGCTCCCGGTCGGCATCGGGCTCGGCGTGAGCACGGGCGACCAGGCGGCCGAGATCGGCGCCTACGCGGACCTGGTCATCGTCGGCTCGGCGCTGCTCAAGTGCCTCGACTCCGACGGCGCCGACCTGCCAGGGGACCTGCGCCGCCTGCGCACGCTGGCCGCCGACCTGGCGGCAGGGGTGGATCGGGCGCGCCTGTGATCCCTCGCCGGTCCCTCATCGGGCTCGGCGGGCTGGTGCTGCTCGCCGGGTGCGCCCCGGACGACGAGGGCCCCGCCGCGGACGTGAGCCGCGGCCCGTGGCACGGCACGCACCTGGAGGGCGGGGGAGCGCCGCTGCCGGACGTGACGCTGACCGACCAGGACGGCAACCCGTACAACCTCGCCCGTGACCCCTCGACGCCCGCGGTCGCGCTGTTCTTCGGGTACACCAACTGCCCCGACGTGTGCCCCGGCATCATGGCCGACATGGCCACCGCCAAGCGCCGGCTCCCGGAGGGCCTGGTCGACGACGTGACCCTCATCGTCGTCACCACGGACCCCGCCCGGGACACGCCCGAGGTCCTGAAGTCGTACCTGTCCAGGGTGGACGACACGTTCATCGGCCTCACCGGCGACCTGGAGGCCATCAAGCCGGCGGCCCTCAGCCTGGGGATCGACATCACCGAAGGCAGGCAGCTGCCCTCCGGCGGCTACGAGGTGGACCACGGCACGTACGTCCTCGGGTTCGGCAGCGACCGCACGCTGCAGGTCGTCTGGAACGGCCTGTCGGCCGCCGAGCTCCGCGAGGACTACGAGCGACTCGTCGCGCTCTGACCCCGGTGGCCTGCGTCGGCGCGCGCCCCGGAGTAGCCTGGCGGGACGACGGCGAGGAGGATCCGAATGGGCCTGATGGAGCACGCGATCTGGTGGCAGGTGTACCCGCTGGGGGCGACCGGCGCACCCATCCGGGGTGAGCACGGCGCACCGGCACACCGTCTGCGCCGGCTGGAGCACTGGCTCGACTACGTCCTGGAGCTCGGCTGCAACGGGCTGCTGCTCGGACCGGTGTTCGCGTCGGTGGCCCACGGCTACGACACCGTCGACCACTTCCGCATCGACCCCCGGCTCGGCGACGACACGGACTTCGACGACCTCGTCGCCACCGCCCGCGACCGCGGCATCCACGTCATGCTCGACGGCGTCTTCAACCACGTGGCGCGCGAACACCCGCTCGTGACGAGCCGCCCGGACCTCATCCGGCACGTCGACGGCGCGCCGAAGGGTTGGGAGGGCCACGACGCCCTCGTCGAGCTCGACCACGCCAACCCGGCGGTGGCGGATCTCGTCGTCGACGTGATGACCCACTGGCTGCGCCGCGGCATCGCCGGCTGGCGCCTCGACGTCGCCTATGCCGTCCCCACCGGCTTCTGGCGCGACGTCGCCGCCCGCGTCCGCGCGGACTACCCCGACGTCGTCCTGCTCGGTGAGGTGATCCACGGCGACTACAGCGGCTTCATCCACGACTCCACGCTGGACTCGCTGACCCAGTACGAGCTGTGGAAGGCCATCTGGAGCGCCATCGCCGACCGCAACCTCTGGGAGCTGGCCCACGCCCTGGACCGGCATGCCGCCTTCGCCGCCGACTTCCTGCCGGCCACGTTCGTCGGCAACCACGACGTCACGCGCATCGCGACAAGGCTGGGCGCCCCCGGCGCCGGCCTCGCCGCGGCGATCCTCTTCACGCTGCCGGGCATGCCGATCGTCTACTACGGCGACGAGCAGGGCTTCACCGGCACCAAGACGGAGGCCTGGCACGGCGACGACGAGGTGCGCCCCCCGCTGCCGCCCACCCCCGCGGACCTGTCGCCGCTGGGCGCCGGGCTTCACCGCACGTATCAGGAGGCCATCGCGTTCCGTCGGCGCCACCCTTGGCTCGCGACCGCGGCCCTCGAGGTCACCCACCGCGCCAACGAACAGCTCGCCTATCGCCTCGTCGGCCGCGATTCCCAGACCGCCGAGGTGGCCGTCGATCTGGCGTCCGGCAGCCTGCACGCCACCGCCGACGGGGACCACCTCCGTTACATGCAGGCCTGATCTGTTTCGGCAATGTAACAATCGTTTTACGCTCTTCCGCAGAGCCTGGGATCGGTTGGACGGCTCCCTGGGCGCCGCTTAGTGTTTCCTCGCCACGGCCCGGCCGCGGCATGCCCGTGACATGAGGAGGACCCAGCAGATGGCTCAGAGCGTGTTCCCGCACCGCGACAAGGTCGGTCTCTACGATCCGGCCTACGAGCACGACGCCTGTGGTGTCGCCTTCGTCGCCCACCTCGACGGCGTGCCGCGTCACCAGATCGTCGAACAGGGCCTCGAGGCCCTGCGCAACCTCGACCACCGTGGCGCCACGGGCGCCGACGAGGCGGCCGGCGACGGCGCCGGCATCCTCATCCAGATCCCGGACCGCTTCCTGCGCGACGTCGTCGGCGTGCGGCTGCCCGACCACGGCGAGTACGCCGTCGGCCTGGCGTTCCTGCCGACCGACGCGGCCCGCCGCGCCGAGGTCAAGGCCGCGATCGAGGCCATCGCGGACGACATCGAACTCGACGTCCTCGCCTGGCGCGAGGTGCCCGTCGAGACCGCCACGCTGTCGCCCATCTCCATCGGGGCCATGCCGCACTTCGAGCACCTCGTCGTCGCCGGACGCTCCGGGCAGTCGGGCATCGACCTCGACCGGTACACCTACGTGCTGCGCCGCCGCGCGCAGCACGAGGCGGGCGTCTACTTCGCGTCGCTGTCGGCGCGGACCCTGGTGTACAAGGGCATGCTCACCACCCAGCAGCTGGAAGAGGTGTTCCCCGAGCTGCACGACGAGCGCATCGAGTCCGCGCTCGCGCTGGTGCACTCGCGCTTCTCCACCAACACCTTCCCAGCCTGGGAGCTGGCGCACCCCTACCGCATGATCGCCCACAACGGCGAGATCAACACCGTCCGCGGCAACCGCAACTGGATGCGGGCCCGCGAGGCGCTGCTGACGTCGGACAAGTTCCCCGGCAACCTCGAGGCGCTGTTCCCCATCTGCACGCCCGAGGGCTCGGACTCCGCGTCCTTCGACGAGGTGCTCGAGCTGCTGCACCTCGGCGGCCGGTCGCTGCCGCACGCCGTGCTCATGATGATCCCCGAGGCGTGGGAGGGCCACGCCGAGATGGACCCCAAGCGCCGCGCCTTCTACGAGTACCACTCGATGATCATGGAGCCCTGGGACGGGCCCGCGTGCATGACCTTCACCGACGGGTCCATCATCGGCGGCTGCCTGGACCGCAACGGGCTGCGGCCGGGGCGCTACTGGGAGACCGCCGACGGCCTGGTCGTGTTCGCGTCCGAGGCGGGCGTCCTGCCGATCGAGGCCGGCGACGTCGTCCGGAAGGGCCGCCTGCAGCCGGGCCGCATGCTGCTGCTCGACCTCGAGCAGCACCGCATCCTCTCCGACGAGGACGTCAAGGGTGCCCTGGCCGACCAGCATCCCTACGGGCAGTGGGTCGCCGACAACAAGATCGAGCTCGATGAGCTGCCCAGCCGCACGCACATCGTCCACTCGCACGCCTCCGTCATCCGCCGCCAGCAGGTCTTCGGGTACACCGAGGAGGAGCTGCGCCTCATCGTCGCGCCGATGGCCAACGCGGGCACCGAGCCGATCGGGTCCATGGGCACCGACTCGCCGGTCGCGGTGCTGAGCAGCCGCCCCCGGCTGATCTTCGACTACTTCAAGCAGCTGTTCGCGCAGGTCACCAACCCGCCGCTCGACGCCATCCGCGAGGAGCTCGTCACGTCGCTGACCGCGCAGATCGGCCCCGAGCGCAACCTCCTCGAGCCCACGCCCGAGTCGGCCCGCGTCATCACGATGAGCCGGCCGATCCTCGACTCCGAGCAGCTGGCCAAGATCGTGCGGCTCAACCGCGAGGGAGACCTCCCCGGCTTCGGCACGCACGTCGTGCGCGGCCTCTACAAGGTCGCCGGAGGCGGCCGGGCGCTGGAGAAGAAGATCGACGAGATCTGCCAGGAGGTGTCCGCGGCCATCCGCGGCGGCGCGCGCGCCATCGTCCTGTCCGACCGGCACTCCACCGCAGAGCTCGCGCCCATCCCGTCGCTCCTGCTCACCGCCGCCGTCCATCACCACCTGGTCCGCGAGAAGACCCGCACGCAGGTCGGGCTCGTCGTCGAGGCCGGCGACGTGCGCGAGGTGCACCACATGGCGCTGCTCATCGGCTACGGCGCGGCGGCGGTCAACCCCTACCTGGTGTTCGAGTCCGCCGAGGACCTCGCCCGCCGCGAGATGTACGTCGACGTCACGCCGGAGAAGGCCATCGCCAACGTCGCCAAGGCCCTGTCCAAGGGCGTGCTCAAGGTGATGAGCAAGATGGGCGTCTCCACCGTGGCCTCGTACACGGGCGCGCAGATCTTCGAGTGCGTCGGCCTCAGCCAGGACGTCGTCGACCGCTACTTCACCGGCACCACCAGCCGGCTGGGCGGTCTCGGCCTCGAGGAGCTGGCCGCCGAGACCCGGGCCCGCCACCAGCTGGCCTACCCCACCGACGGCATCCCGCTGGCGCACCGCAACCTGCTGGTCGGCGGCGAGTACCAGTGGCGCCGCGAGGGTGAGCCGCACCTGTTCGACCCGGAGTCCGTGTTCCGCCTCCAGTACTCGACCGCGAACGGCGACTACGAGGCCTTCAAGCGCTACACCGCGCTCGTCAACGACAACTCCGAGCGCATCATGACGCTGCGTTCGCTCATGCGGTTCCGCGACGCCACCCCGATCCCCATCGAGGAGGTCGAGCCGGTCGAGAGCATCGTCAAGCGGTTCTCCACCGGCGCGATGAGCTACGGCTCCATCTCGATGGAGGCGCACCAGACGCTCGCCGTGGCCATGAACCGCATCGGCGGCAAGTCGAACACCGGCGAGGGCGGCGAGGACCCGGAGCGGCTGCACGACCCCGCGCGCCGCTCCGCCATCAAGCAGGTGGCGTCGGGCCGCTTCGGCGTGACCTCGGAGTACCTCACGTACGCCGACGACATCCAGATCAAGATGGCCCAGGGCGCCAAGCCGGGCGAGGGCGGACAGCTGCCCGGCCCGAAGGTGTACCCGTGGGTCGCCAAGACCCGGCACTCGACGCCGGGCGTGGGCCTCATCTCGCCCCCGCCGCACCACGACATCTACTCGATCGAGGACCTCAAGCAGCTCATCCACGACCTCAAGTGCGCCAACCCGTCGGCGCGGGTCCACGTGAAGCTCGTCTCCGAGATCGGGGTCGGCACCGTCGCGGCCGGCGTCAGCAAGGCCAAGGCCGACGTCGTGCTCATCTCGGGCCACGACGGCGGCACCGGCGCGGCGCCCCTGACGTCGATCAAGCACGCCGGCGCCCCCTGGGAGCTGGGCCTGGCCGAGACGCAGCAGACGCTGCTGCTCAACGGGCTGCGCGACCGCATCGTCGTGCAGTGCGACGGGCAGCTCAAGACCGGCCGCGACGTCCTCATCGCCGCCCTGCTGGGCGCCGAGGAGTTCGGCTTCGCCACGGCGCCGCTGGTGGTGTCGGGCTGCATCATGATGCGGGTGTGCCACAAGGACACGTGCCCCGTGGGCGTCGCGACCCAGAACCCCGAACTGCGCGGCAAGTTCCACGGCGACCCGGACCACGTGGTCAACTTCTTCATGTTCATGGCGGCGGAGGTGCGCGAACTGCTGGCCCAGCTGGGGCTGCGCTCCATCGAGGAGGCCGTCGGCCGCGTCGACCTGCTGGACGTCAGCGAGGCGGTCGGGCACTGGAAGACCCAAGGCCTCGACCTCAGCCCCGTCCTGGCGGCCATCGACGTGCCCGAGGGCACCGCCCTGCACCGCACGACCACGCAGGACCACGGACTGTCCGGCAAGCTGGACGTCGAGCTGATCCGCCTGGCGGAGCCGGCGCTGACCCGCGGCGAGCGCGTGCGGCAGTCGCTGCCGGTGCGCAACGTCGACCGCACCGTCGGCACCATGCTCGGCCATGAGGTGACGAAGGCCACCGAGGGGCTCGGCCTGGCGCCCGGCACCATCGAGTTCACGCTGACCGGCACCGGCGGCCAGAGCTTCGGCGCGTTCCTGCCCCGAGGGGTGACGCTGCGTCTCATCGGCGACTCGAACGACTACGTGGGCAAGGGCCTCTCCGGCGGCCGCATCGTCGTCACCCCGCCGCAGGAGGTCAGCTTCGACCCGGCCGAGCAGATCGTGGCCGGCAACGTCATCGCGTACGGCGCGACGTCGGGCCAGCTGTTCCTCCGCGGTGTCGTGGGCGAGCGGTTCTGCGTGCGCAACTCGGGCGCGACCGCCGTCGTCGAGGGCGTGGGCGACCACGGCTGCGAGTACATGACCGGCGGCGAGGTGCTCGTCATCGGTCCCACGGGCCGCAACTTCGCCGCCGGCATGTCGGGCGGCGTGGCGTGGGTCCTCGACCTCAACCCGCTGCGTCTCAACAGTGAGCTCGTCGACCCCGTCGAGCTCACCGATGCCGACGTCGCCCGCGTCCGCGAGCTGCTCGCCGAGCACCGCGACGAGACGGGCTCGCTGGTGGCCGACGGCCTCCTGCAGCTCGGCGACGCCGACCTGAAGCTGCGGTTCACGAAGATCGAGCCGCGCGACTTCGCCCGCATCATGGCCGTCAAGGCCCGGTCCGTCGCCGACGGGCTCACCGAAGAGGACACCACCAAGCTGATGATGGAGGCCGCTCATGGCTGATCCGAAGGGGTTCATGACCACGCCGCGACGCGTCGCGCCCAGGCGGCCCGTCGAGGAGCGCATCCACGACTGGAAAGAGGTCTACCCGGGCACGCCGGGTCGGGCCCTCCTGCCGATCATCTCGGAGCAGGCGGGGCGCTGCATGGACTGCGGCATCCCGTTCTGCCACAACGGCTGCCCGCTCGGCAACCTCATCCCCGAGTGGAACGACCTCGTGTGGCGCGACGAGTGGCAGGCGGCACTGGACCGGCTGCACGCGACCAACAACTTCCCGGAGTTCACCGGCCGGCTGTGCCCGGCGCCGTGCGAGACCTCGTGCGTCGTCGGGATCAACCGTGACCCGGTGACCATCAAGAACGTCGAGGTGGCCATCATCGACAAGGCGTGGGACGACTCGCGCGTCGTCCCGCAGCAGCCCGAGTGGCACACGGCCAAGACGGTCGCGGTCGTCGGGTCGGGGCCGGCGGGGCTCGCCGCGGCCCAGCAGCTCACCCGCGCGGGGCACACGGTGGTGGTGTACGAGCGGGCCGACGCCATCGGCGGCCTGCTGCGCTACGGCATCCCCGAGTTCAAGATGGAGAAGGCCGTCCTCAACCGCCGCCTCAAGCAGATGGTGCTGGAGGGCACCCAGTTCAAGACCGGCGTCGAGGTCGGCGTCGACGTCACGGGCCAGGCCCTGCTCGACCAGTACGAGGCCGTCGTGGTGGCCATCGGCTCCACCGTCGCGCGCGACCTGCCCGTCCCCGGCCGCGAGCTGGCCGGCATCCACCAGGCCATGGAGTTCCTCCCGCAGGCCAACCGCGTGGCGCTGGGGCAGGAGGTGGAGGGCCAGATCACCGCCGAGGGCAAGGACGTCGTCATCATCGGCGGCGGCGACACCGGCGCCGACTGCCTGGGCACCTCCATCCGGCAGGGCGCCCGCTCCATCACGCAGCTGGAGATCATGCCGATGCCTCCGGTGCAGCGGCCCGGCCACCAGCCCTGGCCGACGTACCCCATGACCTTCAAGATCACCTCCGCGCACGAGGAGGGCGGCGACCGGGTCTACGCCGTGTCGACCACCCGCTTCGTGGGGGACGACCAGGGACGCGTCGCCGGCCTGGACATCTGCGAGGTGCGCTTCGAGGGCGGCCGCTTCGAGCCGGTTCCCGGCACCGAGCGCCACATCCCGGCGCAGCTGGTGCTCCTGGCCATGGGCTTCGCCGGCCCCGAGCGGACCGGGCTGGTCGACGAGCTGGGGCTCGAGCTGGACCCCCGCGGCAACATCCGGCGCGACGACCACTACGCCACCAACGTCCCCGGCGTCTTCGCCTGCGGCGACGCGGGGCGTGGGCAGTCGCTCATCGTCTGGGCCATCGCCGAGGGGCGTTCCTGCGCGCAGGGCGTCGACGCGTACCTGAGCGGCTCGTCGAAGCTGCCGCGGCCCATCGGGCCGGAGGTGCGCCAGCTCCTGGTGTGACGCCGCGGGCGGGTCTAGAGTGCGCGCATGAAGACCCTCTTCGCGGAGTTCACCGCGCTGCCCGGCCATGAGGAACGCGTGGCGCACCTCATGGCCGGACTCACCGAGAACGGGCGGGAGTTCAACGCCGCCCTCGGGCACCACATCGTCGAGGACGGATCCCAGCTCACCTGGCTGACCGAGGCCGAGTAGCCTGCTGACTGTCCGGGCGCCGGCCCGGCGGGGGAGGACATCGTGCTGGACCTGCTGGCCTCGTCGCCGCTGCTGACGATCATGCTGGTGGTCACCCTCGGTGCCGCCGTGGGCGTCATCCCGTTCGGGCCGCTGCGCTTCGGCGCGGCGGGCGCGCTGTTCGTGGGCCTCGCGCTCGGCGCGGTCAGCCCCGCCCTCGGCGACGGACTCGCCCTGGTGTCGACGCTGGGCCTCGCGCTGTTCGTCTACACGGTCGGGGTGGCCGCGGGGGAGACGTTCTTCGCCGACCTCCGGCGCCAGCTGCCCCTCATGGTCCTCGGCGTGGCCACGGTCGCCGCGGTCGCGGCGCTCGCCGGCCTCGCCGGGTCCTGGCTGGGGCTGGGCACCGGGATGGTCGCCGGCCTCCTGGCCGGCGCGCTCACCTCGACGCCGGCGCTGGCCGCGGCCACCGCCGCGACCGGGAGCCCCGACGCCGCCGTCGGCTATGCCCTGGGGTACCCGGTGGGTGTCGTGCTCGCGATCGTCGTGGTCGCGCTGGTCGTGTCGCGGTCCTGGCCCGGGCGCGCCGATCCCACGCCGGCCTCGGCCGACGGCATCGTCGCGGAGTCCGTGCACGTCGAGCGGGCGACGTCCCCGCGCGCGGTCCCGGGCTGGAGCGACGAGGCGATCAAGATGAGCTACCTCGTCCGCGACGGGCGCACCCGCGTCCTCGCCCCCGGCGAGGACCTCCAGGCGGGCGACCAGGTCCTCGTGGTCGGTGCGCCGTCGGCGGTCGAGGCCGCGACGGCGCACCTGGGCCACCGGCTCAGCCGGGAGCTGACCGACGACCGCGGCGCCGTCGACTTCACGCGCTTCGTCGTCTCCTCGCCGGCCGTGGCCGGCCGCACCGTGGCGCAGTTGAACCTCCCCGGGCGGCACGGCGCCGTCATCACGCGCGTGCGGCGCGGCGACGCCGACCTCCTCGCCCGCGACGACCTGGTGTTGCAGCTGGGGGACCGCGTGCTGGCCGTCGCGCCGCAGGAGGAACTCGACGACCTGTCGGCGCTGCTGGGCAACTCAGAGCGCCGCGTCTCGGAGGTCGACGCGCTGGCCCTCGGCCTGGGCCTCGTGCTGGGGCTGCTCGTCGGCGCCGTCGCGGTGCCGCTGCCCGGCGGTGCGGCGTTCTCGCTCGGCTCTGCGGCCGGGCCGCTGGTGGTGGGCATGGCGCTCGGCGCGATCCACCGCACGGGCCCGCTCATCTGGGCGATGCCGCTGACGGTGAACCTGACGATCCGGCAGGTCGGGCTGCTCCTGTTCCTCGCCACCGTCGGACTGTCGTCGGGGCCCAAGTTCGCCGAGCAGGCCCTCACCGCGACGGGGCTGCGCGCCGGCCTGCTGGCCGCCGCGATCGTGCTGGCGTCGGCGGCCGCATTCCTCGCGGGCGCCCGGGCGCTGGGGCTCAGCGCGCCCCGGGCCGCGGGCGGTTTCGCGGGTTACGTGGGCCAGCCGGCGATCCTCGCCTTCGCGACGTCGCGGGTCAGCGACTCCCGCGTGGACGCCGGCTACGCCGCCCTGTTCGCGCTGGGGATCATCGCCAAGATCGTCGCGGTGCAGGTGATGGGCGCCGTCGGCTGAGGCGCGCCGGGTCGCTGTCCGTGAGCCCGGGCGGCGGCGGGTAAGGTGGGGTCGCGTCGCGCGGTCTGAGGGATGGAGGGCACTGGTTTACATGGCGGACAGTTTCGTTCACCTCCACGCCCACACCGAGTTCTCGATGCTCGACGGGGCGGCCCGGGTCAAGGACCTGTTCGCCAACGCCGAGCGCATGGGGATGCCCGCGCTGGCGATCACGGACCACGGCAACCTCTACGGCGCCTACGAGTTCTACAAGACCAGCAAGAACTACGACGTCAAGCCGATCATCGGGCTCGAGGCGTACCTCACGCCGCGCACGCACCGCTCGGAGCGCAAGCGGGTCCAGTTCGGCGACGGCACGGGCGACGATGTCGCCTCCAAGGGCGCCTACACCCACATGACCATTTGGGCGGCCAACCCTGAGGGCATGCACAACCTGTTCCGGTTGAGCACCCGCTCGTCGTTGGAGGGGTTCTTCTACAAGCCGCGCGCGGACCGGGAGCTGCTGAACCTCTACGGTAAGGGCCTCATCGCCACCACGGGCTGCCCCTCGGGGGAGGTCCAGACGTTCCTGCGGCTCGGGCAGTACGACAACGCGCGGGCGGCCGCCGCCGAGTTCCGCGACATCTTCGGCGCGGAGAACTTCTACGTCGAGCTCATGGACCACGGGCTGGAGATCGAGACCCGCGTGCGCCAGGACCTGCTGCGGCTGGCCAAGGATCTGCAGCTGCCGCTGGTAGCCACCAACGACCTGCACTACGTGCACGCCGACGACGCCGACGCGCACGACACGCTGCTGTGCGTCTCCGCCGGCTCCCGCAAGGCGCAGCAGGACCGTTTCCGCTTCGACGGGAACGGCTATTACCTCAAGTCCGCCGAGGAGATGCGGGCGCTGTTCCGCGACCTGCCCGAGGCCTGCGACAACACCCTGGCGATCGCCGAGCGCATCGAGACCTCGTTCGACGAGGGCATGGGTACCTACATGCCGAAGTACCCGGTCCCCGAGGGCGAGACCGAGGACACGTGGTTCCACAAGGAGGTCGAGCGGGGCCTCCACGAGCGCTACCGAGGCAACATCACCGACGAGGTGCGCCAGCGCGCCGAGTTCGAGACGTCCATCATCGCGTCGATGGGCTTCACCGGCTACTTCCTGGTCGTCGCGGACTTCATCAACTGGGCCAAGAAGAACGGGATCCGGGTGGGCCCGGGCCGCGGCTCGGGCGCGGGATCGATCTGCGCGTACGCGCTGCGGATCACGGACCTGTGCCCGCTGCAGCACGGCCTCCTGTTCGAGCGGTTCCTCAACCCCGAGCGCGTCTCCATGCCGGACTTCGACATCGACTTCGACGACCGGCGCCGCGCCGAGGTCATCGCCTACGTCAGCGACAAGTACGGCTCGGACAAGGTCGCCCAGATCATCACCTACGGCTCCATCAAGGCCAAGGCCGCCGTCAAGGACGCCGCCCGCGTCCTCGACATGCCGTTCGCGATCGGCGAGCAGATCACCAAGGCCATGCCGGCCGACGTCATGGGCAAGGGCGTGCCGCTGGCGGAGCTGTTCAACGAGTCGCACAAGCGCTACGCCGAAGGCAACGAGTTCCGCGAGCTGTACCAGTCGTCGCCCGACGTGCGCACCGTCGTCGACACCGCCAAGGGCTTGGAGGGACTCAAGCGCCAGTGGGGCGTCCACGCGGCCGGCGTGATCATGAGCTCCGACCCGCTCATCGACATCATCCCCCTGATGAAGCGCGAGGCCGACGGCGCCATCATCACCCAGTTCGACTACCCGGGCTGCGAGTCGCTGGGCCTGATCAAGATGGACTTCCTGGGGCTGCGCAACCTCACGGTCCTCGACGACGCGGTGCGCAACATCAAACTCAACCGCGGCTTCGACCTCGACCTCGACACCCTCGTCGAGGACATGACGGACAAGGCCTCCTACGAGCTCCTGGCCAGCGGGGAGACCCTCGGAATCTTCCAGCTCGACGGCGGCGGCATGCGCACGCTGCTGCGCCAGATGCAGCCGGACAACTTCGAGGACATCTCCGCCGCCCTCGCGCTGTACCGGCCGGGGCCGATGGGCGCGCAGTCCCACACGAACTACGCGCTGCGCAAGACCGGGCTGCAGGAGATCGTGCCGATCCACCCGGAGCTGGCCGAGCCGCTCGAGGACATCCTGTCGACCACCTACGGGCTCATCGTCTACCAGGAGCAGGTCCAGCAGATCGCCCAGCGGGTGGCCGGCTACTCCCTGGGCAAGGCGGACCTGCTGCGCCGCGCCATGGGCAAGAAGAAGAAGGAGGTGCTCGACGCCGAGTTCGTGCCCTTCTCCGAGGGCATGAAGGCGAACGGCTACTCCGACGACGCGATCAAGGCGCTGTGGGAGATCCTCGTCCCCTTCTCCGACTACGCGTTCAACAAGGCCCACACCGCCGCCTACGGAGTCATCTCCTACTGGACGGCTTACCTCAAGGCCAACTACCCGGTCGAGTACATGGCCGCGCTGCTGCAGTCGGTGCGCGACGACAAGGACAAGTCGGCGATGTACCTCGCCGAATGCCGGCACATGGGCATCGCGGTGCTGCCGCCGGACGTGAACTCCTCCGAGGTCATGTTCACCCCCGTCGGCGAACACATCCGCTTCGGTCTGGGCGCCGTGCGCAACGTGGGCGACAAGGTCGTCACGGCCTGGGTGGAGCAGCGCAAGAAGCTCGGCCCCGCCACCGACTTCCACGACTTCCTCGACAAGGCGCCGCTGCTGATGTGCAACAAGCGCGTCATCGAGTCGCTGATCAAGGCCGGCGCGTTCGACGAGCTCGGCCACACCCGCCGCGCCCTCATGGGCGTGTTCGAGAGCGCCGTCGACCAGATCATCGACGTCAAGCGCAACGCCGAGAACGGCCAGGACGGCTTCGACTTCGGCTTCGACCTCGGCGACGGCGACACCGCGTCGTCGGCCGCGCACGGGCAGGTCCCGGACGTCGACGAGTGGGACCGCCGTACCCGCCTGGCGTTCGAGCGCGAGATGCTCGGCCTCTACGTCTCGGACCACCCCCTCAACGGGCTGGAGCACGTGCTGCAGACCAACAGCGACCGGCCCATCGCCGCCGTCGCGGCCGGCGACGGCTACCGCGGCCCCACGAAGCTCTGCGGCCTCATCACGTCGGTCAACCGGCGGGTCAACAAGGCCGGCAACATCTGGGCGCAGGTGGTGCTCGAGGACCTCACCAGCTCCATCGAGGTGACCGTCTTCCCGCGCGTCTACGACCAGGTCGCGCAGCACCTGGCGCCCGACACCATCGTCGCGGTCGACGGTGTGGCCGAGTCCGGCGAGGACCGCGGGCGCATGCGTGCGCAGAACGTCATCGCCCCCCACATGAGCGCCGAGGGCGCCGTCGGGCCGCTTGCCCTCACCCTCCCCGCCGTGCGCTGTACGCCCGGCGTGGTCAACCGCATCAAGGAGATCCTGGCCCAGTACCCGGGTGCGGCCGAGGTGCACCTGCAGCTGCGCACCGGCGACAAGGTCACGACGTTCCGGCTGGGCGACGGCTTCCGCGTCGAGCTGACGTCGGCGCTGTTCGCGGACCTCAAGGCCGTGCTGGGCCCCAGCTGCGTGGGCGTGGGGAGGGATCAGTCATGAGCGACGATGTGCTCGTGGTCACCCGCCAGGGGCAGCTGGCGGAACTCTGGGGCGTCACCGCCTGGCGCGTCGTGGCCAACGTGCTCGTGGCCGTCGTCCTCGGTGTGGTCGGCGGCCTGCTGTGGAACTGGGCGACACCGCTGCCGAGCTACGTCGTCGGCGAGGACATGACGGCCACCATCACGGAACGCGGCAACGCCTCGATTGTCTTCGCGGACGTCGCCTACACCTTCATCACCGGCGCCGTCGGCCTCGTCCTGGGCGTCCTGGGGTGGTTGTCGCTGTACCGCAAGGGCTGGGTCGTCATCGTCGCGCCGCTGCTGGCGTCGCTGGCCGCCGCGGTGGTGACGTGGCGGGTGGGGCTGCTCGTGACCGAGGGCGGGTTCGTCGAGCGTCTGGCCCGCGCGGAGGCGGGCGACGTCGTCCACGTCGACCTCGCGCTGCGCTCCGCGTCGGCGCTCCTGGTGGCCCCGTTCGCCGCCATCACGCCCATCATGCTGCTGGCGGCCTTCTGGCCGGAGCCGCGCGTGGACCGCGTGGACGCTCCTCGGGACTCCTCCGACTAGACTTGGCCCTCGTGCTCAGGGTTCTTGATCTGACCGGCCTCGACGGCCCCTACCGCGACCACCTCCCCAGGGGGTCCTTCGACGTGGAAGCCGCCGTCCACGTGGTCCAGCCGATCGTCGCCGGCGTGGCGCAGCGGGGCGAGGCCGCGCTGCGCGAATACTCCGAGCGCTTCGACCGGGTCGTGCCCGAGTCGCTCCGCGTCCCAGCCGCCGAGCTGGCCCGCGCCGCCGAGGAACTCGACCCCGAGCTCGCCGCGGCCTTCGCCGAGGCCATCCGGCGCCGCCGTCAGGTGGCCGAGGAGCTGGAACGTGACGCGGCACCCGCGCCCGCCATCCTCGCCGACGGCGCCCGCGTGGGTCTGCGCAACATCCCGGTCGACAGGGTGGGCCTCTACGTGCCGGGCGGGCTGGCCCCGCTGGCCTCCAGCGTCATCATGAACGTCGTCCCGGCTCAGGTCGCCGGCGTCCGGTCCATCGCGGTGGCGTCGCCGCCGCAGCGGGAGCACGGCGGCCTGCCGCACCCCAACATCCTGGCGCTGTGTCACCTGCTGGGCGTCGAGGAGGTGTTCGCGGTGGGCGGCGCGCAGGCGATCGCCATGTTCGCGCACGGCGTCCCCGGGCTGTGCGAGCCGGTGTCGCTCATCACCGGCCCCGGCAATATCTACGTGGTGGCGGCCAAGCGGCTGGTCCGCGGCCTGGTCGGCATCGACTCGGAGGCCGGCCCGACCGAGATCGCCATCATCGCCGACGACAGCGCCACGCCCGCCTACGTGGCCGCCGACCTGATCTCCCAGGCCGAGCACGACCCGCTCGCCGCGTCGGTCCTCATCACCGACTCCGTGTCGCTCGCCGAGGCGGTGCAGCAGGAGCTGCAGCGCCAGGTGCCGGCCACCAAGCACGTCGAGCGGATCACCACCGCCCTGACGGGTCAGCAGTCGGCGGTCGTGCTGGTGCGCGACGTCGACCAGGCGGTCGCCGTCGCCGACGCCTACGCCGCCGAGCACCTGGAGATCCAGACGGTCAACGCCGATGCGGTGGCCAACCGCATCCGCAACGCCGGCGCCATCTTCGTCGGCGACCACTCGCCGGTGTCGCTCGGCGACTACTCCGCGGGCTCGACCCACGTCCTGCCCACCGCCGGCTGCGCCTGTCACTCCTCGGGGCTGACCGTGCGCTCGTTCATCAAGACCGTGCACGTCATCGGATACACCGCCGACGCGCTGCTGGCCATCGCCGACGGCGTGGAACGGTTCGCGCTCGCCGAGGACCTGCCGGGACACGCGCAGGCCATCACCGTGCGGCGGCCGCGATGATCACGCTGGCAGACCTGCCGCTGCGCGCGGACCTGGTCGGGCAGGAGCCCTACGGCGCGCCGCAGCTCCAGGTGCCGGTCGTGCTCAACGTCAACGAGAACCCGTACCCGCCGTCGCCGCTCATCCGGCACGAGATGGCCGCGGCGATCGTAACGGCGGCCGGCACCCTCAACCGGTACCCGGACCGGGAGGCGACCCAGCTGCGCGCGGACCTGGCCCGCTACCTCGGGCACGGCCTCACCGCGGACCGCGTCTGGGCGGCGAACGGATCGAACGAGATCATGGCCCACCTGCTCACCGCGTTCGGCGGGCCCGGGCGGCGCATGCTGACCTTCACGCCCAGCTACTCGATGTACCCGGAGTACGCCCGCAACACCTGCACCGAGTTCGTCACCGTCCCGCGCCGCGCGGACTTCGGGCTCGACGCCGGCCTCGTGCTCGACGCGATCCGGGAGACCGAGCCGACCGTGGTCGTCATCGCCACGCCCAACAACCCGACCGGGACGGTCGTGGGCCTCGACGTCATCGACGAGGTCTGCTCCGGCACCGAGGCGATCGTCGTCGTCGACGAGGCGTACCAGGAGTTCTCGAGCGGGCCCTCGGCCCTGGAACTGCTCGACCGGCACCCCCGGCTCGTCGTGTCCAGGACCATGTCCAAGGCGTTCGCCCTGGCCGGCGGGCGGGTTGGCTACCTCGCCGCCGACGCGGCCATCGTCGACGCCTGCCGCATCGTGCGGCTGCCCTACCACCTCAGCGCCCAGACGCAGGCCGTGGCCCGCGTCGCGCTCGCGCACGCCGACGAGCTCCTGGCGCAGGTGCGGCAACTCGCCGCCGAGGCGCGCGGATTCGAGGCGTGGGCCAAGGGGCGCGGCTACGCCGTGATCGACTCGCAGGCCAACTTCACGCTCGTCGGCCGGTTCGCGGACCGGCACCAGGTGTGGCAGGACCTGCTGGACCGCGGCATCCTCATCCGCGAGACCGGACCCGACGGCTACCTGCGCGTCTCGGCCGGCACCCCCGAGGAGATGGCCGCGCTGCGCGCCGCCCTCGACGACCTCTCGCCCACCATTGAAGGGACCACCCCGTGAGCCGTACCGCGACCGTCAGCCGCACCACCAGCGAATCGACCATCACGGTGACCGTCGACCTCGACGGCACCGGAGCCTCGACGATCTCGACCGGCGTCGGCTTCTACGACCACATGCTCACGGCCCTGGCCCGGCACTCGCTGATCGACCTCACGGTCGAGGCCACCGGCGACCTCCACATCGACGGGCACCACACGATCGAGGACACCGCCATCTGCCTCGGCCAGGCGCTGCGGCAGGCGCTCGGCGACAAGTCCGGCATCCGCCGCTTCGGCCACGCCGTCGTCCCGCTCGACGAGGCGGTCGCCGACTGCGTCGTCGACGTGGCGGGGCGCCCCTACGTGGCGTGCAGCGGCGAGCCCGACGGCCAGGTCTACGCCCTCATCGGCGGCTCGGGCGTCCCCTACGCCGGGTCCATGACCTACCACGTCGTCGAGGCGCTCGCGCTCAACGCGGGGCTGTGCATCCACCTGACGCTGCTGCGGGGCCGCGACCCGCACCACATCGTCGAGGCGCAGTTCAAGGCCCTGGCCCGCGCGCTGCGCGAGGCCGTTGAGATCGACCCGCGCGTCACCGGCGTGCCGAGCACCAAGGGTGCGCTCTGAGCGGCAGGGTCGGGCTGCTCGACTACGGCTCGGGCAACCTGCACTCCGCCGCGCGGGCGTTCGCGGGCGCGGGGGCGGACCTCGTCGTCACGGCCGACCTGGCCGAGCTGCGGCGCTGCGACGCGCTCGTGGTGCCCGGCGTCGGCGCGTTCGCGGCCTGCATGGCGGGGCTGACCGCCGCCGGGGGAGTCGAGCTCATCGCGGAGTGGGTCGAGGCCGGCCGCCCGCTGTTCGGGATCTGCGTCGGCCACCAGGTGCTGTTCGAGGGCGGCACCGAGCACGGCGTCGACACCGCCGGCCTCGGGCTGTACCCGGGGCGCGTCGTCCAGCTGGACGCCCGGCGCCTCCCACACATGGGGTGGAACACCGTCGACGTCGGCGAGAGCAGCCGCCTGTTCGCAGGCCTCGAGCGCGAGCGGTTCTACTTCGTGCACAGCTACGCCGCCCTCCACGGGCCCGACGACGCGGTCGTGACCACGGCCACGCACGAGGGCGCGACGTTCGTCGCCGCCGTGGAGCGGGGGCCGGTGTCGTCGACCCAGTTCCACCCGGAGAAGTCCGGGGCGGCCGGCGCCGCCCTCATCGCGAACTGGCTCGGCTCCTGGTAGCCGTCGGCTCCTCGGCCGACGGGGGGCGGCCCGGCGGCTTTGGGCTAGGGTTGGGCGTCGTGGAGAAGTTGCAGTTGTTGCCCGCCGTCGACGTGCAGGACGGCCAGGCCGTCCAGCTGGTCCAGGGGATCGCGGGGACCCAGAAGGAGTTCGGCGACCCGCTCGAGGCGGCCCTGCGCTGGCAGCGCGGCGGCGCCGAGTGGCTGCACCTCGTGGACCTCGACGCCGCGTTCGGCCGGGGATCCAACGCGGAGCTGCTGCGGGGCATCGTCGGCCGGCTCGACCTCAACGTCGAGCTCTCCGGCGGCATCCGCGACGACGCCTCCCTTGAACGCGCCCTCGCCACCGGCGCCCGCCGCGTGAACATCGGCACCGCCGCGCTCGAGAACCCGCAGTGGTGTGAGCGGATCATCGGCGAGTACGGCGACCGGATCGCCATCGGGCTGGACGTGCGCGGCGAGAACCTCGCCGCCCGCGGCTGGACCACCGAGGGCGGCCCCTGGCCGGAGACGCTGGACCGTCTCGTCGCCGCCGGTTGCGAGCGCTTCGTCGTCACCGACGTGCAGTCCGACGGCATGCTCAGCGGCCCCAACCTCGAGTTGCTCACCGCCGTGGCCCGCCGCAGCGGACAGAAGGTCATCGCCTCCGGCGGCATCGCCACCCTCGACGATCTGCGGACCCTGCGCACGCTGGTCGACGACGGCGTCGAGGGCGCCGTCATCGGCACGGCCCTCTACGTCGGGCGCTTCACGCTGGAGGAGGCCCTCGCCGTCGCCGGGGGCGACGTCGATGCCTAAGCCGCCGGCCAGCACCTTCGGGGACGTCACGCCCCGGACCATGCACCTGCCGCCGCCTCTCGAGGGCCGCATCGCGGACCTGCTGGGCGGCAAGAAGATCGTCATGACGGGCGTGACCGGCTTCATCGGCGAACAGCTGCTGTGGAAGGTCCTGGGCGAGTGCCCGGACACGACGACCGCCGTCCTGGTGCGGCCCAAGGGGTCCGTCACCGCCCACCAGCGGGTGGCAGGCCTCCTGGGCAAGAAGATCTTCAAGCCCATCGTCGAGGCCGCGGGAGGCGTCGAGGCGCTCATGGCGGCGCGGGTCGAGGTCATCGAGGGCGACCTGCCCAACGTGCCGGACCTGCCGCGCGACCTCGACGTGCTGCTGCACTGCGCCGGCGACGTGTCGTTCGACCCGCCGATCGACCAGGCGTTCATGACCAACGTCATCGGTACCAAGGCGCTGCTGACGAAGCTGCGGGAGGCGTGCTCCGACGAGGACGGCACCCTGGTCAAGATCCCACACTACGTGCACGTCTCCACGGCCTACACCGCGGGCCGCCGCCGGGGGGCCATCCCCGAGGCCGCCCACGTCCACGACGTCGACTACGAGGCCGAGACGGTCGCGGCGCTGGCCATGAAGGACCACATCGAGGCGCGCTCCCGTGACGCCGGCCAGCTCACCGTGCTCCGGAAGCAGGCGGAGGAGCTGCACGCGAAGGCCGGCTATCTCACGACGTCGGAGGACACCGAGCGCCGCCGCCAGGAGTGGGTGAAGAACGAGCTCATCGCCGCCGGCACCGAACGCGCCCGCTCGCTCGGCTGGACCGATGTCTACACGTTCGCGAAGGCGCTGGGGGAGCGCGTCGTCGCCGACCTCGGGCGCGACTTCCGCGTATCCATCCACCGGCCGGCCATCGTCGAGTCCTCGCTGCGCTACCCGTACCCCGGGTGGATCGAGGGGTTCAAGATGGCGGACCCGATCATCCTCGCCTACGGCCGCGGCCAGCTGCCCGAGTTCCCGGCCTCGCCGGACGCGGTCATCGACATCATCCCGTGCGACTACATCGTCAACGCCATCCTCGCGGTGTGCGCCACGACGCCCGAGGTGGGACGCGTCGAGTACTACCACGGCAGCTCCGGCGCCCGGAACCCGCTCACCTTCCGCGGCATCTACGAGCACGTGCGCCGCTACTTCGCCGAGCATCCGTACACCACCGGCCAGGGCTCCACGCCGCTGGCCACCTGGACGTTCCCGGGCCCGGAGCCCATCGAGAAGCTGATGTGGGTCGGCAACCTCGGTATCAAGGCCGGCAACAAGCTGCTCAGCTTCGCGCCGCGCAGCAAGACCACGCGGCGCTGGGCGCAGCAACTGGACAAGGGCGCCAAGCAGCTGGAGTTCCTCACCAAGTACTTCACGCTCTACGGGGAGTACCTGCAGTCCGAGCTGCACTTCGTCGACGACCGCGCGTTGGCCCTGCACAACTCGCTCCACCCCGACGACAAGGAGATCTTCGGCTTCGACTCCGCCGCCATCGACTGGCGCCACTACATGGAGGAGGTGCACATCCCGGCCATCACGAACCCGGTACGGCGCCTCGAAGCCGCCCGCAAACGGCGGCAGGCGCGCGCGGCGACGTTCAAGGACCTCAAGCCGGCCGAGCCGGGAACGGTCCTGGCCGCGTTCGACCTCGACGGCACCGTCATGGCCACCAACGTCGTCGAGACCTACTTGTGGGCCCGCCTGCCGGAGCTCAGCCCCGCCCGCCGGGCCGCGGAGGTCGCGCGCGTCGCCGCGCAGCTACCGCTGTACCTGGGCGCCGAACGCCGGGACCGCGGGCGCTTCCTGCGCTCGATCTACCGCCGCTACGCCGGCGCCGACCTCGCCGCCCTGGAGGAGTACGTCGACGAGACGCTCGCGCCGCAGATCCTCGACCGGATGTCGCCCGACGCCATCCGCCGGATCCGCGAGCACCGCGACGCCGGGCACACCACCATCCTCATGACCGGTGTCATCCGGCCGCTGACCAGGCCCTTCGAGGGCCTCTTCGACACGATCGTCGCCGCGGACCTCGCCACCGACGCCTCGGGGCGCTGCACGGGGTTCCTCAGCGGCCCGCCGATGGTCGGCGAATCCCGCGCGGCGTGGCTGCACCACTACGCCACGCTGCACGGCATCGACCTCGGCCAGTCCTACGGCTATGCCGACAGCCACGTCGATCTGCCCATGCTCAACACCGTCGGCAACCCGGTGGCGGTCAGCCCCGACATCGGCCTCATGCGCGCGGCCCGCGCCAAGGGATGGTCCATCATCGAGTGGCCCGCCATGTCGCCGCTGCCGCGCTGGAGGATGTCGTGAACGGAAAGGAAGCCTGATGTCTCGTCCCGGATTCGTGCTGGAGGTCGACGACAAGACCCCGCCGCTGCTCACGATGGCCGGATCGGACCTCCGACTGGAGCGGTTCGGGCTCGGCACCTCGGTGGTCTACCCGGCCGACGCGGTGGCCTCCACGGACCCCGTGGGGCTCATCGACGCCGCGCTGACGGCCCCCGCCGGCACCGACCCGCTGGCGGCCCAGCTGAAGCCCGAGACGCGCCTCACCGTCGTCGTCGTGGACACCGACCGACCCCTGCCGCGACCCGACTTCGACGTCCGCCGCGCGCTGGTCGAGCGGGTCCTCGAGACCGCGGCCCGCGCCGGGGTCGACGACGTCGAGATCGTCATCGCCACCGGCCTGCGCCAGCAGTGGAACGCGGCACGCATCACCGAGGTCCTCGGCGACCGCGTCGCGACCTCGTTCCTGCCCGACTCCCTCGTGTCCAGCCACGACGTGACCTCGGCCGACCTGGTGGCCGTCGGGGACGCCGACGGGCACCCCGTGCGCCTGAACCGGCGCGTCGCGGAGTCGGATCTCGTCGTCCTGGTCTCCGCGCGCACCGACGCGGCGTCCGACTGCCCCATGGTGGCAGGGCTCACCGACGTGGAGACGCTGTCGCGCATGGGCGGCGTCGACCGCGACGACGCGTTCTGCGGGCGCGTCGAGGCCGTCGTCCACGAGGCCGTGACCACCTTCGCGCTCGTCGCCGTCCTCGGCCAGCCCCTGCTGGGCCGGCCGCTACGGTTCGCCTCCAAGCGCGAGTGGGAGTGGACCCTGGCCGACCGCCTGGCCTTCGCCGGCAGCCGGCAGATCGTCGCGGCGCTGCCCAGGCAGGGCGCGCAACTCCTGCACGGCAACCCCCGCGCCGACTACGCCGTCGTCGACGTGCTGGGCGGCGAGTACCGCCGCGTGTTCGCCGACTCGCGGCTGGTGTGGCGGGCCGCCAACGCCGTCGAGATCGGCGCACAGGCCGACGTGCTCGTCACCTCCGTGTGGGGCGCGTCCATCGACGAGGGCGATCCGGTCGGGTCGCCGCTGAGCGCCGCGCACCACGCCCTGGTCACCCGGGCGGGCGCGCACCTCGGAACCTCGGCGGTGCGCGACGGCGGCGCGGTGATCGCGTTCCACCCGCTGCGGCGCCGGTTCTCCAACCGCCGCCAGTCCGCCGCGGCCGACTTCTTCGCCACGGTCCTCGCGGCCACGACCGACCCGGCGGAGATCGCGGCCACCTACGAGGCCCGCGCGATCGACGACGAGTGGTACCTCGACCTGTACCGTAAGCAGTTCGCCGAGCACCCGCTGCGCGTGTTCCACGAGTGGTACGCCACCGCCCGCGCCGCGGCCCGTCTCTCGGACGTCATCTGGGTCGGCGGCGACCGGCGGAGCGCGGCGCTGCTGGGCCACCGCGCCGCGAGCACGTACGCCGACGCGCTGGAGATCGCGTCGAACTCCGTCGGCGCGGCCCCCGCCATCACGGTGCTCCACGGCCCGGGCCTGACCCTGGGCGACGTGCGATGACCCGGCGGCTGCCCTCCTGGGCCCAGCCCCGACGGGAACGCCGCACGCCGCGGCTGACGTGGCCCGCTGACGTGGCGATGGCGCTCGGGCAGAGCCTGCGCCGGTCCCGCCCGGGCGGCGCCCCGCCGCGCCCCGCCGTCGAGCGCCCGCAACTGAACCTGCGGGCCACCCTGTCCGGCCGGCACCTGCTGCTGCGCCTGCTGGGGCTTCGTCTCGACGTCGAACTGGTCTCGGCCGACTCGCTCGCCGGACTGCAGCAGCCGATCATCTTCGCGGCCAACGAACAGGGCGCGCTCGATTACCAAGTGCTGCAGTGGGCACTGCCGGCGCGCCTCCGGCCGACCATGATCGCGCCGTCGCGCGCGCTGGCCCGGGGGCGCAACATCGTCGTGTTCGCCGACGAACCGGTCGGGCGGCGCCTGGTGGGGGAGTTCTCCACCGTGGCGGCGGACCTCGCCAACCAGCACGGCGTGCCGATCGTGCCCGTCGGGGTCGTCGGCACGTTCAAGCTGAAGGACATCCTCAAGCTCGCGCTGCGCACCCGTCCGAAGGTCTCGATCCGCTTCGGCGCACCGATCTACTCGCGGGGCCGGTCGCTGACCCAGGCCACCGCCGAGTTGCAGGCGAGCGTCGAGGAGCTCGTGCAGGAGGGCGACCTCTCCTGGTGGACCGTGCAGCGCCGCCGGCCCGGCGGCGTGACCGGCTCGGGCGCCCCCGCCGCGCCCCGCTGGCGACGGCTCTGGGACCAGGCGGCCCCGACCGAGACGACCGACCAACGGATCTGGCGGTAACCGGACTCATGGATGTCTACGTGGAGCCGCACCTGTCGTGGCGCCTCCTCGGACCGGACGACGCAGCGGAGCTCGACCACTTCCGCGGCCAGCTCGACGCGCTCGAAGACTCGGTCCTGACCGGCGTCGCGGCGGGGATCACGGACCGCGACCTCATGGTCGTGTCCGCCGTCGGCGGGTTCGACCACTACCAGTCCATGTCCGCCTACGGCGTGGTGTACCTCGCCGAGCTCGACCCGCTGCGCATGTACGTGATGGGCGGCGTGCACCCCACGCATCGGCACCTGCACATCGGCACGGCGCTGCTGTCGTGGCAGGTGACGCAGGCCACCGCGTGGCGCGACGAGCACCGCCCCGGGGTTCCGCTGTGGCTGGGCTGCTACGCCGAGATGGGCCGGCCCGGTCTCGAGCGGGTCGCCACCCGCCTGGGGTTCGCCGTGGAGCGATACTCCTACGACCTGCACCGGGACCTGACGCGGCCCATCCCGTCGCGAGCGGTCGACGGCATCGAATTCGTCCCGTTCACGCCAGACCGCTCCGACGACGTGCGCTGCCTGCACAACGTGTGTTTCGCCGGCAGGGGCAAGGAGGTGCCGGCAGAGGTGTGGACCGACCGCCTCGAGGACCCCGACTTCCGGCCCGGCTGGTCCTACCTGGCTGTGGCGGGCGGCCGCGTCGTCGGCTACGCCATGAGCGGCACCGCCGAGGCGGAGGACGGCAGCCCTCCTGTGGGCTGGATCGAGCGCTTCGGTGTGCACCCCGACTTCCGCGGCCGCCACATCGCGCTCGAGCTGATGAGCCGCTGCCTGGGCGCCATGCGTGACGAGGGCTGTGTCGAGGCCGGCATCGGCATCGACACCCCCGACGGATTGGGGGTCAAGCGCCTCTGCGCCGAACTCGGCTGGACGACACGCGACGCGGTGGCCCTGCTCACGAAGGTCGTCCCCTGAGCCCGCGATAAGCTGTCGGGCAGCATTGACCAGCACGGACGAGAAGGTGGACGGCGGATGAGTGGCCATTCCAAGTGGGCGACGACCAAGCACAAGAAGGCGGTCATCGACGCGAAGCGCGGCAAGCTCTTCGCGAAGCTGATCAAGAACGTCGAGGTCGCGGCCCGGCTCGGCGGCGGTGACCCGGCGGGCAACCCGACGCTGTACGACGCTATCCAGAAGGCGAAGAAGTCCTCGGTGCCCAACGACAACATCGACCGCGCCGTCAAGCGCGGCTCGGGGGCCGAGTCCGGGGGCGCCGACTACGAGACGATCATGTACGAGGCCTACGGGCCGGCCGGCGTGGCCATGCTCATCGAGTGCCTCACCGACAACCGCAACCGCTCGGCCTCAGACGTGCGCGTCGCGGTGACCCGCAACGGCGGGACCATGGCCGACGTCGGCTCGGTGCAGCGGCTGTTCTCCCGCAAGGGCGTCGTCACCGTCCCCAAGCAGCAGGGCGGCCGTGACATCAGCGACGACGAGCTGCTGGAGGCCGCGCTCGAGGCCGGCCTGGAAGAGGTCAACGACGACGGCGACGTGTGGGAGGCCGTGTGCGACCCCAACGACACCGTCGAGGTCCGCAAGGCCATCGAGGCCGCCGGCCTGGACTACGACTCCTCCGAGGTGCAGTTCGTCGCGTCCTTCGACCAGGAGGTCGACCAGCTCGAGGTCGCCCAGAAGGTGCTGCGGATCATCGACGCCCTCGAGGACTCCGACGACGTCCAGAACGTGTACACGAACCTGGACTTCACCCAGGAGGTCGCCGACGCCCTCGAGTCCGAGGACTGACCGGCCGACGAATGCGGATCATCGGCATCGACCCCGGACTCACGCGCTGCGGCGTGGGTGTCGTCGACGGCAGCGTCGGCCGCCCCCCGCAGCTCGTCGCGGTCGGGGTGGTGCGCACCGCCGTCACGCTCGACCCGGCGCAGCGCCTGCTGGCGCTGGAGGAGGGCCTGCTGGCCTGGTTCGACGACTACCGCCCCGACGCGGTCGCCATCGAGCGCGTGTTCTCGCAGCACAACAAGAGCTCCGTCATGGACACGGCGCAGGCTGCAGGGGTCGCGGCCCTCACCGGCGCCAGGCGCGGCCTCACCGTCACCTTCCACACCCCGTCGGAGGTCAAGGCCGCCGTGACCGGATCGGGCTCGGCGGACAAGGCGCAGGTCACGCAGATGGTCACGCGCATCCTCAAGCTGACCGAGGCACCGCGCCCCGCCGACGCCGCCGACGCCCTCGCGGTCGCGGTGTGTCACGCCTGGCGCGGTGGCGCCACCAATCGCTACGCCGCGGCCGTCGCGGCAGCCAGGGGGAGCCGATGATCGCGCAGCTCACGGGGACCGTCCTGACCGCCGGGGCCACCTCCGCGGTCGTCGACGTGGGCGGCGTCGGCTTCCTCGTCGCCACCACCCCGCAGACCGCCGCAGGCCTCCGGCCCGGGGAGGTCGCGACGCTCCACACCGCGCTGGTCGTGCGCGAGGACTCGATGACGCTGTTCGGGTTCGCCGAGCCCGCCGAGCGCGAGGCGTTCGAGCTTGCGCAGACCGCCTCCGGCGTCGGGCCCAAGCTCGCGCTGGCGATCGTGTCGGTCCTGTCACCCGGCGAGCTGAAACGCGCCGTGCTCGCCGAGGACCTCAACCGCCTGTGCTCGGTGCCGGGCATCGGCCGGAAGGGCGCCCAGAAGCTCGTCATCGAACTCAAGGACCGCGTGCTGGTCCTCGAGGACGCTGCCGGCGGCCCGGCGCCCGTGGCCGCGCAGGACGCGTGGCGGGCCCAGGTGGCCGAGGGCCTGCAGGGCCTCGGATGGTCAGCCCGGGACGCCGACGCGGCGTGCGACGCCGTTGCCCACCTGGTCGACACGGATCCCGACATCTCCATGGCGCTGCTGCTTCGGGCTGCGCTCAACTCGCTGGCGAGGCGGTAGTGGAACACTCAGAGCTGGACCCGACGGCGGACGTCGAGGACCGCGACTACGAGTCCGCGCTGCGCCCCAAGCGGCTGGCCGAGTTCGAGGGGCAGCCCCGGGTGCGCGAGCAATTGGGTCTCGTCCTCGACGCCGCCCGACACCGCGGCACGGCGCCCGACCACGTGCTCCTGTCCGGCCCGCCCGGACTGGGCAAGACCACCCTCGCCATGATCATCGCCGCGGAGCTCGGCACCGGCCTGCGCATCTCGTCGGGGCCCGCCATCCAGCATGCAGGCGACCTCGCGGCCATCCTGTCCGGGCTGGCCGACGGCGACGTGCTGTTCCTCGACGAGATCCACCGCCTGTCCCGGCCGGCGGAGGAGATGCTCTACCTCGCCATGGAGGACTTCCGCGTCGACGTCATCGTCGGCAAGGGCCCCGGCGCCACGGCCATCCCCATCGAGCTGCCGCCCTTCACGCTGGTGGGCGCCACCACCCGCGCTGGGCTGCTGCCCGGCCCGCTGCGGGACCGGTTCGGATTCACGGCCCAGCTGGACTTCTACGCCGTCGGTGATCTCACGGGCATCGTCGCGGCGTCGGCCGGCAAACTCGGCGTCCCCATCGACGCCGACGCCCAGGGCGAGATCGCCCGGCGCTCACGCGGCACCCCGCGCATCGCGAACCGACTGCTGCGCCGCGTCCGGGACTTCGCGCAGGTCAGGGGCCACGCCCGCGTCGACCGCGGCGTGTCGCGGGCGGCGCTGGAGCTCTACGAGGTCGACGAGCGCGGGCTCGATCGCCTGGACCGGGCCGTGCTCGACGCCCTGTGCCGGCTGTTCGACGGCGGCCCCGTCGGCCTGTCCACGCTGGCGCTGAGCGTCGGCGAGGAGGTCGAGACCGTCTCCGAGGTCGCCGAGCCGTTCCTCATCCGCGAGGGCATGCTGGTGCGCACCCCGCGGGGCCGCGTCGCGACCAGGGCGGCGTACGCGCACCTGGGCATGACGGCACCGTCGACGAATCCCGCGTTGTTCGACTGAGGCCCGTCGCCGGTAGCGTTGGGCGCATGCGGACGCGTGCGGAGATCAAGGCCTGGCTGACGGACATGGACGGCGTGCTGGTGCACGACAACCGGGCCCTGCCCGGCGCGCAGGAGCTCATCGACCACTGGGTGGCCACCGGCACGCCGTTCCTCGTGCTCACCAACAACGCCACCTACACCCCGCGCGACCTGTCGGCGCGGCTGCGCGACTCGGGGCTCAACGTGCCCGAGGAACGGATCTGGACCTCCGCGATGGCCACGGCGAAGTTCCTGGCGGAGCAGAAGCCCGGCGGGTCGTGCTTCATGGTGGGGGAGGCTGGCCTGTCGACGGCCCTGCACGATGCCGGCATGGTCCTGTCGGACCGCAGCCCGGACTTCGTCGTCATCGGCGACACCCGCACCTACTCGTTCGAGGCGATCACCACCGCCATCCGGCTGATCGACGCCGGCGCGCGGTTCATCGCCACCAACCCGGACGCCACCGGTCCCACCCCCACCGGGGTGGTGCCGGCCACCGGGGCGGTCGCGGCCCTCATCACGAAGGCCACGGGCCGCGAGCCCTACGTCGTCGGCAAGCCCAACCCCATGATGTTCCGCTCGGCGCTCAACAAGATCGGCGCGCACTCGGAGGAGACGGGCATGATCGGCGACCGCATGGACACCGACATCGTCGCGGGCATGGAGGCCGGGCTGCACACCGTCCTGGTGCTCACCGGCATCTCGACCGTCTCGTCCATCGCCCAGTTCCCCTACCGACCCGTGGAGATCCTCGACGGCGTGCACCAGTTCCTCGACGGTGCCGTCCCGCCGGGCGAGGCGCGCGGGCACCATCCTGAGCCTCCGCTATCCTGAGCGGTGGCCCACCGACGTTCGGAGAAATTATGGACCTGATCCTCATGATGATCGCGCTGTTCGCGGTCATGTACTTCCTCATGATCCGCCCGCAGCAGAAGCGCATGAAGCAGCACCAGGAGATGCAGTCGAGCCTCGCGCCGGGTGCCCGCGTGCTCCTCACCTCCGGACTGTTCGGCACCATCACCAACGTCGGAGAGCGGCAGATCATCGTCGAACTCGCGCCCGGCGTCGAGGTCACCGTCCTCAAGGGCAACGTGGCGCGCGTCATCACCGCCGATGAGGAGGAGTTCGAGTTCACCGACGCCGACGGCGACGCCGTGCTGGACGAGCCGGTCGGCGAGGCCGACCCGACGGCGCTGCCGGAGTCCACGGCCGACGACACCTTCTTCCAGGGCCCTGACGCCCAGGCGCGCCCGGAGGACACCAAGTAACCGTGGCCACCACCGCCAAGAGGGGGCGCCCCGGCGTCGTCCTCGCTGTCTTCCTGCTCATCATCGCCGGGCTGTACGCCATCATGGCGGCCACCGGGACCTGGGCACCCAAACTGGGCCTCGACCTGCGCGGCGGCCAGACCATCACGCTCACGGCCGAGAACGAGACCGTCACGATGGAGTCGCTCGAGCTCGCGCGCGACATCATCCAGCAGCGTGTCGATGGCCTCGGCGTCGGCGAGGCGTCGGTCGTCGTCCAGGGCGAACGCAACATCATCGTGTCGGCCCCCAACGTCGAGCGGGACGACCTGGTGCAGCTGGTCGGCGCCACCGCGCAGCTGTCCTTCCGGCCCGTGCTGTACGTGGGCGCCGCCACGGGGACCGATCCGTCGGCGTCCCCGGAGCCGTCGGAGTCGGCGCTGCCCGGCCTGCCGACCGCGCCGCCGAGCCCCGCCCCGTCGCCCAGCGCCACCCCCGGCGAGCCCGTCGACCAGCTGCCCATCGCCGAGGTCCTGGCCTACGAGCCCACCGAGGACGACCTCGTGGCCTTCGAGGCCTACACGTGCGGCGACGAGCAAACCGAAACCCCCACCACCGCCCTCGTCGCGTGCGACACCGACGGCCTGCAGAAGTTCCTGCTCGGCCCGGTCGCCGTCCGCGGACAGGACCTCACCACCGCCTCCTTCGGCATCCCGCAGGGCGAACTCGGCTATGCCGTGACCCTGAGCTTCGACGCCGAGGGCACCGCCAACATGTCCGAGCTCACCGGCGCCCTCCTCGGCGCCGCCCCTCCTCGCAACATGTTCGCGATCGTCCTCGACGGCAAGGTCGAGTCCGCCGCGACGGCTGAGGCGCGCATCACCAACGGCGAGGCCATCATCCGCGGCGGCTTCACCGCCGACAGCGCGGCCGCCCTCGCCAACGTGCTGAAGTTCGGCTCCCTGCCGCTGTCCTTCGAGCCGTCCCAGGTGGAGACCGTGTCGGCCACGCTGGGCGGCGAGCAGCTGCGCGTAGGCATCATCGCCGGCCTCATCGGGCTGGCGGTCGTGATGGCCTACAGCTTCCTGTACTACCGCGGCATGGGCATCGTCGTGGTGGCCTCCCTGGCCATCGCGGCCTTGGCCACGTACGCGTCCATGGTGCTGCTCGGCGAAGTGGTGGGCTTCGCCCTCAACCTGCCCGGCATCGCCGGCGCCATCGTCGGCATCGCGGTGACGGCGGACTCGTTCATCATCTACTTCGAGCGGATCCGCGACGAGATCCGTGAGGGGCGCAGCCTCAAGTCCGCGCTGGTGGCGGGCTGGCGCAAGGCCCGCGGCACCATCGTCATCTCCGACGCGGTGTCGCTGCTGTCGGCGGTCGTACTGTTCGTCCTCGCGGTCGGCGCCGTGAAGGGCTTCGCGTTCACGCTGGGCCTGACGACCCTGATCGACCTGGCCGTCGTGTTCTTCTTCACCAAGCCGCTGGTCGAGTTGCTCGGACGCACGCGCTTCTACGGCGAGGGGCACCGCTGGTCGGGGCTCGACGCCGCGCATATGGGCGTGACCCGCGAGTCGCTGCTCGGGCGCCGCCCGCGCCGCCCCGCCGCCGCCCCGACCATCCCCCAGGAGGCCTGATGACCGCCCGCAGGCTCGGCATCGCCGAGCGGCTCTACACGGGCCAGCTCAGCTACGACTTCATGGGTAACCGGCGGCGCTGGTTCCTCATCTCCGCGGTGATCATCGGCGTCTCGCTGGTGCTGCTCCTCATCCGCGGCCTGACGTTGGGCATCGAGTTCAGCGGCGGCACGGACTTCCAGGCCCCGATGTCGATCCAGCAGGGCACCGTCGATGAGGTGCGCGAGCGGGTCGGCGACATCGAGATCGAGGAGCTCGACCCCCAGGTGTTCACGCTGGGCGACGACGCCATCCGCGTCCAGACCCGGTCGCTGAACCCGGACGAGACCAACCAGGTGCGCGCGGCCCTGGCGGAGATCGCGGGCGTGGCCGCCGAGGACGTCACCTATAACGCGATCAGCCCGTCCTGGGGCGACCAGATCACGCGGCAGGGCACCATCGCGCTGGTGGTGTTCATCGTGCTCGTCATGGCGCTGATCGCCGTGTACTTCCGGGACTGGAAGATGTCGGTCGCGGCGATCGTGGCGGTCTTCCACGACCTGCTGGTCACGGTCGGCGTCTACGCGGCCGTCGGCTTCACCGTCACCCCGTCGACCGTCATCGGCGTCCTGACCATCCTGGGCTACTCGCTGTACGACACGGTCGTGGTGTTCGACAAGATCCGTGAGAACGTCGCGGGCATCGAGCACACCAACCACACCTACTCCGAGCAGTCGAACCTCGCCGTCAACCAGGTCCTGGTGCGTTCGCTCAACACGACCGTCATCGGCGTGCTGCCCGTGCTGGCCCTGTTCATCGCCGGCGCGACGCTGCAGAGCGGTCCACTGGCCGACCTCGGCCTGGCGTTGCTCGTCGGCATGATCGCGGGCGCGTATTCGTCGTTGTTCATCGCCGCGCCGCTGCTGGCCTGGCTGCGGGAGCGGGAGCCCGGCATGACCGAGCACCGCGCCCGGATCGCCCGGCGCCAGGCCCGCTCCGCGGCCCGAACCGGCCGGGCGAGGCTTGATGCCGCGGCCGAGCCGCTGGTCGCGGGCGCGACGCTCAGCACCGTCGACGCCGCCTCGACGGTCGCGGCTCCGACGGTCCGCCACGAGCGCCGCACCGGAGGGTCGCGCGCCGATCGCCGGAAGAAGGGCACGCGATGACCGACCGCCGGCAACTGATCGCCGGCCTGATCGCCGACGTCCCCGACTTCCCGCGCCCGGGAGTGATGTTCAAGGACATCACGCCGCTGCTCGCGTCGCCCGCTGGCTTCGGGGCAGCCGTCACCGCCCTGGTGGAGGCCGCGCCCCGCGACATCGACGTGGTGGTCGGCATGGAGGCGCGCGGGTTCATCTTCGCCGCCCCTGTGGCGCTGGCCCTCGGGGCGGGGTTCGTCCCCGTCCGCAAGCCGGGCAAGCTGCCGGGGGAGACCATCAGCGAGTCCTTCGAGCTGGAGTACGGCTTCGAGACCCTGACCGTCCACCGCGACGCCATCCGGCCCGGGGCACGGGTGCTGGTGATCGATGACGTGCTCGCCACCGGCGGCACCGTCGGCGCGACGGCGGCCCTGCTGCGGCAGATGGGCGCCGAACTGGTGCACGTCGCGGTGCTGATGGAGCTCAGTTTCCTGGAGGGCCGCGCGCGGCTCGCCGAACTGGGCGTCGACAACGTGACCGCGGTCCTGACAGTCTGAGCTCATGGCGAAACTGGAGCCGGGCGGCCGCGAGGGTGTCCTCTCGCTGGTCAGCCTGCCCCGGATCTCCCTGTCGCCGTTCAAGGAGCTCGCCCGGCGGACGGCGCTGGCGCTGCTCATCCTCATGCTCAACACGTTCATCGTGTGGCTGGACCGCGACGCGTACATCGACAACACGGCCGGCGACGGCGTGCAGCTGCTCGACGCGTTGTACTACTCGACCGTCACGATGACCACGACCGGCTACGGCGACATCACCCCGGTGGCCGCCCATGCCCGCCTCATGAACGTGCTCGTCGTCACGCCGCTGCGCATCGGCTTCCTGGTCCTGCTCGTCGGCACCACCATCGAGGTGCTGACGAAGGAGGGCAGCCGCAGCATCGCGGACCTGTTCTGGAGGAGAAAGATGCGCAACCACGTCGTCGTCATCGGCTACGGCACGAAGGGCCGCAGCGCGGTCAACACGCTGCGCCGGCAGGGCGAGTCGCCGGACAAAATCCTCGTCATCGACCAGCACGCCAGCGCTGTCGCGGACGCCAACTTCGACGGGCTGGCGGCCTTCCAGGGCGACGCCACCCGGCGCGAGCTGCTCCGCCGGGCGGAGATCAGCAAGGCCAAACAGGTGATCATCTCGCTCGACCGCGACGACACGGCCATCCTCACCACCCTGACCGTCCGGCAGCTCAACCCCACGGCCGGCGTCGTCGTCGCGGTGCGCGAGCACGAGAACGTGCCGCTCGTGCGGCAGTCGGGGGCCTCGTCGGTCGTCACGTCGTCGGAGACGGTGGGCCGCCTGCTGGGCCTGTCGGCGCTCGGCCCCGAGCTGGGCACGATCATGCAGGACATGCTGACCGGCGCCGAGGGGCTTGAGGTGCACCAGCGTCTCGCCGAACCCCACGAGGCCGGGCAGCCGCCGTCGGCGGTGCAGGGGGAGCGCGTCATCGGCATCATCCGCAACGGCACGCTGCGCCGGTTCTACGACCAGACCGCAGCCCGGATCGAGATCGGCGACGAGCTCATCGTCGTGCGCCGCGCGCAGCCGCCGGTTCGCGACGCCAAACACATCCTCGGAGCCTTCAACCCGGACAGCTAGGATTGGTTGACAGCGCTTGTGTGAGGGGAGGCCGGACATGACCGATGAGCTGACCGGAGTGTCACGACTGGTCACCGGCCCCGAGCAGCCCCGGCTGCGGATGCGGCATCGCCTCGCCCGACTGGGGGCCGTCCGCTCGAAGAGCGCCGTGCTGGATCCGCTGTTCCGGATCGTCCGGTCGAACCACCCCAAGGCCGACCTCGACCTCATCGAGCGCGCCTACCGCGTCGCGGAGCGCTGCCACGAGGGGCAGAAGCGCAAGTCGGGGGATCCGTACATCACGCATCCGCTCGCCGTCGCCACGATCCTCGCCGAGCTCGGAATGACCGAGCCCGTCCTGGTGGCCGCGCTGCTCCACGACACCGTCGAGGACACCCCCTACACGCTGGAGCAGCTGCGCGAGGACTTCTCCGACGAGGTCGCCCGCATGGTCGACGGCGTCACGAAGCTCGACAAGCTCACCTACGGCGAGACCGCCAAGGCCGAGACCATCCGCAAGATGATCATGGCGACCTCCGAGGAGGTGCGCGTCCTGGTCATCAAGCTCGCCGACCGGCTCCACAACATGCGCACCCTCGGCTTCCTGCGCCCCGACAAGCAGGTGCGGATCGCCACCGAGACCCTGAACATCTTCGCGCCGCTGGCCCACCGCCTGGGCATGAACACCATCAAGTGGGAGCTCGAGGACCTGTCGTTCGCGATCATCGAGCCGAAGATCTACGCCGAGATCGTCGACATGGTGGCGCAGCAGGCCCCCTACCGCGAGCGGTACCTGCGCGAGCTCATCGGCCAGTTCCAGACGCTGCTGACCGACGCCAAGATCACCGCGACCGTCTACGGCCGCCCCAAGCACTACTACTCGATCTACCAGAAGATGATGGTGCGCGGGCGCGACTTCAAGGAGATCTACGACCTCATCGGGCTGCGGGTCCTGGTCGAGGACACGCCCACCTGCTACGCGGTGCTCGGCGTGGCGCACGCAGCGTGGAAGCCGATCCCGGGCCGGTTCAAGGACTACATCGCCGGCCCGAAGTTCAACATGTACCAGTCGCTCCACACCACGGTGCTGGGCGCCAACAACGAGCCCGTCGAGCTGCAGATCCGCACGCACGAGATGCATCGACGCGCCGAGTACGGTGTCGCGGCGCACTGGAAGTACAAGGAGGACCTCAAGCACGGCGTGACGCCCGAGGAGGCCGGGCTGCGGGCCATGCACCAGCTGGGCGTCATGTCGAAGGAGACCGAGGACCCCAGCGAGTTCCTCGACTCCGTGATGTTCGAGATCAACGCCGACGAGATCTACGTCTTCACCCCGAAGGGGGAGGTGATGGCGCTGCCGGTCGGCGCCACGCCCGTCGACTTCGCGTTCGCCGTCCACACGGAGGTCGGGTACCGCTGCATCGGCGCCCGCGTCAACGGCCGGCTGGTGTCGCTCAGCACCCGGCTCGTGCAGGGGGACAAGGTCGAGATCCTCACCTCCAAGGCGGAGGGCGCGGGCCCGAGCCGGGACTGGCTCGGGTTCGTCGTCTCGTCGCGGGCGCGGCAGAAGATCCGCCAGTACTTCTCCCGGGAGCGCCGGGACGAGGCCATTGAGCAGGGCAAGGAGGCCCTCGCCAAGGACCTGCGGCGCACCGGGCTGCCGATGCAGCGCCTGCTCACGCTGGAGAACCTCACGGCGGTCGCCAACGAGCTGGGTTTCAAGGACGTCTCCTCGCTCTACAACGCCATCGGTGAGGGGCACCTCGGCGCACAGGGCGTGGTCGAGAAGCTCATCGTGCTGCACGGCGGCGAGGAGGAGACCGTCGACACGGTCACTGAGGACATCGTCGTCAAGCAGCGCCGCCGGCCCGTGCGCGACGGGGCCCATGTGCTGGTAGACGGCGACGACTCGGTCGCGGCCAAGTTCGCCAAGTGCTGCTACCCGCTGCCGGGCGACGAGATCATCGGCTTCGTCACGCGCAGCGAGGGCGTGTCGGTCCACCGCGCGGACTGCACCAACGTCCCGGCGCTGATCAAGAAGGAACCCGAGCGCATCGTCGACGTGGCCTGGTCGGCGCGCGAGCCGGGAGCGACCTTCCTCGTCACCATCCAGGTCGAGGGCATCGATCGGTCACGGCTGCTGTCGGACGTGTCGTCGGTGCTGTCCGAACAGCACGTCGACATCCTGTCGGTCAACATCACCACCAACAAGCAGCGGCAGTTCAGCGGGCGCATGACCTTCGAAGCAGCGGACCCGACGCACCTGCAGCATGTGATCAGTCAGGTGCGCCGGGTCCCCGGCGTCTACGACGTGTTCCGCGTCGTCGGCTAGCCTCAGCGCGTGAAGTCGGCCAGGGTGGCCCGGGCCTGGTCCAGCCAGCTCTGGTAGGTCTCGATGGACCTCGCGGCGTCCTTGGCCTTCCGGGCGTCGCCCTTCGACTCGGCCGCCGCCAGGTCCGCCTGGAGCTTGGCGATCTGAGCCTCGAACATCGCCACGGTGTCCTCGGCACGCTTGCGCGCCTCGGGGTCCGTGCGCTTCCACTCCTCGGCCTCCATCGCCGATACCTTGTCGCCGATGGCGCGGACGCGGCCGTCGAGGTCGCGCATGGCGGCGCGCGGCACGTGGCCCACCTCGTTGTACTTCGCCAGGAACTCGCGGTGCGTGGCCTTGGCGGCTTCCACGTCGGTCACGCCCTCGAGGTCGCGCTCCACCTGGTCGACCAGCGCCTGCTTGGCGGCCAGGTTCTCGGCCTGCTCGCCGTCGACGGCGCTCTGCGCGGCGGTCCGCGCCTCGAAGAACCTGTCCTGCAACCCGCGGAAGCGGGTCCACAGGGCGTCGTCCTCGCCGCGGCGGGCGCTGCCCGCGGCCTTCCAGCGCTGCATGAGATCCCGGAAGGCGGCCGAGGTGGCGCCCCAGTCCGTCGACTCCGCCAGCCGCTCCGCCTCGGCGATGATCGCCTCCTTGGCGGCCTTGGCGGTGTCGCGGCGCTGGTTCAGGTCCGAGAAGTGGGCCTTGCGGCGCCGCGTGTACTGCGTGCGCGCGGATGAGAAACGGTGCCACAGCTCGTTGTCCGTGGCCCGGTCGACGCGGGGGAGTGCCTTCCACTCGTCGAGCAGCACCCGGAACCGGTCGACGCCGCCGCGCCAGTCCTCGCCGGCGGCCAGGGTCTCCGCCTCGGCGACCATGGCCTCCTTCGCGGCGACGGTGGCGGCGTTCTGCTCCGCGCGCTGCGCCTTGCGGGCCTCGATCTGGGCGGGCAGCACCTCGCTCAGGGCGTCGAGGCGGGCGGCAAGGGCCTGCAGGTCGCCGACGGCGTTGGCCTCCATCACGTTCGTGCGGGCCGTGGCGATGGCCGTGCGCGCCTCTTCGGGCGACATCGCCTGGGCGGCGACGCGCGCCTCGAGCAGGCCGACCTCGGCGGCCAGGTTCTCGTAGCGGCGGACGTAGAAGGCCATGGCCTCGTCGGGGGTGGAGTCGGGGATCTGCCCGACACTTCGTTCGGTGTCACCCACCGTGACGTAGACCGTGCCGTCAGGATCGACGCGGCCGAAGTCGGAGGGCGCTTGCGGTTCGCTCATGCGCCAAATCTAGCGGGATAGGGTGGGGTCGTGCTCATCCAGCCCATACCGGTATCGCCCTGGCAGGCCAACTGCTACGTCGTTCTCGCCGACGAGAAGGCGACGCAGTGCGTCATCGTGGACCCCGGGATCACGGCCGCGGAGCCAGTCGCGCGCTACGTCGAGGAGCGGGGCGTCACGCCCGTCGCGCTGCTCGCGACGCACGGCCACCTGGACCACGTCGGCGACGCCCACCTGCTGGCGGCCCGCTGGGAGATCCCGCTGCACATCGCTGCCGCCGACCGTCACCTACTGGAACGGCCGGGCGACGGCCTCGGCCCGCAGGGGACCGCGCTCATGCGCCAACTCACGGGCACCGACACGCTGCCCCCCGTCGCCGACGTCCGCGACCTGACCGGGGACATCGAGCTCGCTGGCCTCCACGTCAGCCCGTTCTCGGCCCCGGGGCACACGCCCGGATCGACGCTGCTCGACGTCACCGCCGCCGACACCCGCGTCGTCTTCACCGGCGACGTCATCTTCGCGGGCACCATCGGCCGCACGGATCTGCCCGGCGGTAGCATGACCGAGATGCGCCGCTCGCTGCGGAGCATCGTCGAGCGGTTCCCCGCCGACGTCGTGCTCCTGCCGGGGCACGGCCGGCCCACCACCCTCGCCGAGGAACTCGACACCAACAGTTACCTTCGTTGACGCCAAAGTGAGGTTGCACGTGCCCCGCCCCAAGCCGCTGAGCGGATTTCCCGAGTTCCTCCCCGCGGGACGCATCGTCGAGAACCGCGTGCTCGACGTCGTGCGCACCACCTTCGAGCTGCACGGCTTCGCGCCCATCGAGACCCGCGCCGTCGAGCCGCTGGACCAGCTGGCGCGCAAGGGCGAGATCGAGAAGGAGATCTACGTCGTCCGGCGGCTGCACGCCGAGGCCGGCGACGCCGACGAACTGGGGCTGCACTTCGACCTCACCGTCCCCTTCGCCCGCTACGTGCTGGAGAACTCCGGGCACCTGGCCTTCCCCTTCCGCCGGTACCAGATCCAGAAGGTGTGGCGCGGGGAGCGCCCGCAGGAGGGCCGCTACCGCGAGTTCACGCAGGCCGACATCGACATCGTCGGGCAGGGCGCGCTCGCGGCGCACCACGACGTCGAGATCCCGCTGGTGGCACTCGACGTGTTCGAGACGTTGCGCCGCGACCTCGGCCTGCCCCCCGTGAGCCTGCGGGTCAACAACCGCAAGCTCTCCGAGGGCTTCTACCGCGGCCTCGGCATCGAGGACCCCGCCGCCGTGCTGCAGCGGGTCGACAAGTACGACAAGATCGGCCCCGACGCGGTCGTCGAGCTCCTCACCGGAGAACTGGGTCTCACCACCGCCCAGGCCCGCGCCTGCGTGGAGCTGGCCGGCATCGCCACCGAGGACGAGTCGGTCGTGGACCGGGTCCGGGCCCTCGGCGTCCAGCACGAACTCCTCGACCAGGGACTCGACGAACTCGCCGGCCTCATGCGGGTCGCCGGCCGCCAGGCCCCGGGCAGGGTCGTCGCCGACCTCCGGATCGCCCGCGGGCTCGACTACTACACCGGCACCGTCTACGAGACGTTCCTCGTCGGATCCGAGAAGCTCGGCTCCGTGGCCTCCGGCGGGCGCTACGACTCCCTCGCCAGCGACGGGAAGGTGACCTTCCCGGGCGTCGGCTACTCGTTCGGCATCACCCGGATCCTCGCGCCGCTCATCGGTCGCGGCCGCCTGGTGGCCTCGCGCAGCGTGCCGAGCGCCGTGCTGGTCGCCGTCGACGACGAGGAGTCGCGCGAGCGGGCCATCGCTGTCGCGGGGGCACTGCGCGCTCGCGGCATTGCCGTCGAGGTGGCGCCCAAGGCCGACAAGTTCGGCCGGCAGATCCGCTACGCGGAGCGGCGCGGCATCCCCTTCGTCTGGTTCGGGGCCGGCTACGACGACTCCGTCAAGGACATCCGATCCGGGGATCAGCAGCCCGCGTCCCCGGACACGTGGGAGCCCCCCGCCGCGGACCTGGTCCCGGTCGTGGGACCGGCCGACTGATTCACGTGCGCCCGCCCCGCGCGGCTAGCATGGCTCGTCCGAGCTGCACCGTCTATGCAGCCGATCAGAAAGGAACACCGTGATCCGCACCCACGATGCCGGAACGCTTCGCCGCGAGCACGCAGGCCAGACCGTCGTCCTCGCCGGATGGGTCGCCAAGCGCCGCGACCACGGCGGGCTCGCCTTCATCGATCTGCGGGACGCCTCGGGGCGGGTGCAGGTCGTGATCCGCGACGAGCTGCTGGCCGCCACCGGTGCGCACGACCTCCGCAACGAGTACTGCATCAAGGTCACCGGCGTCGTCGAGGTCCGCCCCGAGGGCAACGAGAACCCCGACCTGCCCACCGGCGAGATCGAGGTCGCGATCGCCGAGCTGGAGGTGCTCAACACCTCGGCCCCGCTCCCGTTCCAGATCGACGAGCGCGTCAACGTCGGCGAGGAGGCGCGGCTCAAGTACCGCTACCTCGACCTGCGCCGCCCGGCACCGGGCGCGGCGATCCGCCTGCGCTCGCAGGTGAACCAGGCCGCCCGCCGCGTCCTGCACGCCCGCGACTTCGTCGAGATCGAGACCCCGACGCTGACCCGCTCCACCCCGGAAGGGGCCCGCGACTTCATCGTCCCGGCCCGCCTCGCGCCCGGGTCGTGGTACGCGCTGCCGCAGTCGCCGCAGCTGTTCAAGCAGCTGCTCATGGTCGCCGGCATGGAGCGCTATTACCAGATCGCCCGCTGCTACCGCGACGAGGACTTCCGCGCCGACCGCCAGCCCGAGTTCACCCAGCTCGACGTCGAGATGAGCTTCGTTGACCAGGACGACGTCATCGAGCTCGGCGAGGAACTGATCCGGGAGATCTGGTCGCTCACCGGCGTCGAGCTCAGCACGCCGTTCCCGCGCATCACGTATCTCGACGCGATGGACCGCTACGGCTCCGACAAGCCGGACCTGCGCTTCGACCTGGAGATCAGCGAACTCACCTCGTACTTCGCCGACACCACGTTCCGCGTGTTCCAGGCGCCGTACGTCGGCGCCATCGTCATGCCAGGCGGCGGGTCCCAGCCGCGACGCACCTTCGACGCGTGGCAGGAATGGGCCAAGCAGCGCGGCGCCAAGGGGCTGGCCTACGTCACCCTCGACGACGCCGGCGAGCTGGGTGGTCCCGTCGCGAAGAACCTCTCCGACGCGGAGCGCGCCGGCCTGGCCGACGCCACCGGCGCGAAGCCGGGCGACTGTATCTTCTTCGCCGCCGGCGCCCGGGCAGCCTCCCAGGCGCTGCTCGGCGCGGCGCGCAACGAGATCGGCGAGCGCTGCGGGCTCATCGACGAGGACGCCTGGAGCTTCCTCTGGGTCGTCGACGCGCCGCTGTTCAAGCCCGCCTCGGACGCCAAGGCCGAGGGTGACGTCGCCGTCGGTGAGGGCGCCTGGACGGCCGTGCACCACGCGTTCACGTCGCCGAAGCCCGAGTGCCTCGACACGTTCGACACGGACCCCGGCGGCGCGCTGGCCTACGCCTACGACATCGTGTGCAACGGCAACGAGATCGGTGGCGGGTCGATCCGTATCCACCGCCGCGACGTGCAGGAGCGCGTGTTCAAGGTCATGGGCATCGGCGCCGAGGAGGCGCAGGAGAAGTTCGGCTTCCTCCTCGACGCGTTCCAGTTCGGCGCCCCGCCGCACGGCGGCATCGCGTTCGGCTGGGACCGCATCGTGGCCCTGCTGAGCCGCTCGGAGTCGATCCGCGACGTCATCGCGTTCCCCAAGAGCGGCGGCGGCTACGACCCGCTGACGCAGGCGCCGGCGCCGATCTCCGCGCAGCAGCGCAAGGAGGCAGGCGTCGACGCCAAGCCCGAGCCTAAGGACGCGGCCAAGTAGCGGCCGGCGCCCGGCGCCGGTCCAGTCCGGTGCCGGGCGCTTTCCCCGGGCGTAGGTTCTGTTCGGTGTCGGGCGCCGGGGCCGGGCCCACTGGCACGACACGCCGTGGAACAGCGCCCTCGAGCGCGTAGGCGGGCGCGAGGAGCGCCCGGGCGGCACATTCGTGTCGGTGAGGGGCGGGTCAGCCGAGCAGGTTCGGCACCGAGCGGGGGCGCAACACCAGCCACAGCGCCGCAGTCGCCAGCAGCGCGCACACCAGGATGCCGGTGCCCATCGGCACGGCGCTCGTCATCGGCACCAGGCCGATAAGCGGGCCGACGGTGGAGCCCACGATCTGCGTCACCGCGCCCATGAGCGACGCCGCCGTGCCCGAGTGTTGGCGGTGGTTGTGCAGCAGGAGGATCTGGCCACACGGGGCCGACAGCCCGAACCCGAACGTCAGCAGCCACAGGGCCGGCACCAGCGGCACGTAGCCGACGTCCGCGGCGTTGACGACGAACACCGCCAGCCCGGCGGTCACCATCAGCGACGTCGCGAGCACCAGTACCCACTGGGGGCCCCACCGCTGCGCGAGCCGGCTGCCCAACTGGACGCCCACGAAGACCCCGAAGGAGCAGATCGCAAAGACGGTGCCGAAGCCGCTGGGGGAGAGGCCGTAGACCTCCTGCAGCAGCACCGACGAGCTGGCGACATAGGAGAACAGCGCGCCGAAGCTGAACGCCGCGATGAGGATCGCCCCGACCGCCAACCGGTCCGAGAACACGGCCCGGAACGCGCGCCCGACGGGCCCCAGCCCCCCGCGCGTCCGCTCGGCCGGAGGTCGGGTCTCGACCGTCATGACGACGATGAGCGCGATGACGACGGCGCCGTACGCCGCCAGACCCCAGAACACCCCGCGCCAGGGCATGAAGCTGACCATCCACGACCCCACGATGGGGGCGACGATGGGCGCGAGCCCGGAGATCAGCGCCAGCCGCGACAGCATCACGACCAGGGGTCGGCCGCTGAAGAGGTCGCGGGCCATGGCCATGGCCACGACGGCACCGCCGGCCGCGCCGACGCCCTGCAGCAGGCGCATGGCGGTGAGGAACTCCACCGTCGGCGCCACTGCGACGAGCACAGAGGAGACCACGTGCAGGATGGAGCACGCGATCAGCGGAATACGCCTCCCGAGGCGGTCGCTGAGCGGTCCGACGAGCAGCTGACCGGTGGCGAACCCGAGCGTGGTGGCCGACAACGTCAGTTGGACCTGCGCGTCAGAGAGCAGCAGGTCGGCCTTGAGCGCCGGAAAGGCCGGAAGGTAGAGGTCGATGGTGAACGGGCCGAGCCCGGTCAACATCCCGAGAGTGATGATGATGGCGATGCGGCGGCGTCGCGAGAACTGGTTGCCGAGGTGGGATGCCACAACCCACCATCCTAGGATGGTTTCGGTTTCAAACAAACCGGGGGTCGTTAGAGTGGGACCGGTGAGCACGGACCTGTTCGGCACCCCGGACCCCACGCCCCCGACGCGCGGGGGATCCCTCGGCGACGCCGCCAACCCCCAGGCACCGCTCGCGGTGCGGATGCGGCCGCGCTCACTCGATGAGATCGTCGGCCAGCAGCACCTGCTCGCCCCCGGGTCGCCTCTGCGGCGTCTGGCGGACGGCCAGCCCATGTCGGTGTTCCTGTGGGGGCCGCCGGGGGTAGGGAAGACGACGATCGCCTCCGTCGTCTCTCGCGCCACGAACCGCCGGTTCGTCGAACTCTCCGCCGTGACCGCGGGCGTCAAGGAGGTCCGCGCCGAGATCGAGGCCGCCCGCCGCGAGCTGGCACGCGGCCAGGCGACCGTCCTGTTCGTCGACGAGGTCCACCGCTTCTCGAAGGCGCAGCAGGACGTCCTGCTCCCCGCGGTCGAGAACCGGCTCGTGACCCTCATCGCCGCCACCACCGAGAACCCGTCGTTCTCGGTCATCTCGCCCCTGCTGTCGCGGTCCCTCCTCCTGCGGCTGCAGCCGCTGACCGAGGCCGACCTGGTCGGCCTTCTGGAGCGCGCGCTCACCGACGACCGGGGAGTGCGCCGGGCGTCGGGGGATCAGTTCAGCCTCGAGCCAGCCGCCTGCGACCTCATCGTCAGGCTGTCGGGCGGCGACGCCCGCCGCGCGCTGACCTACCTCGAGGAGTCGGCCGCCGCGGCCGAGGCACTGGGCACCGGCGTCATCGACCAGGCGGCGGTCGAGTCCTCGGCCGACCGCGCGGCGGTGCGCTACGACCGCGACGGCGACCAGCACTACGACATCATCTCGGCCTTCATCAAGTCGATCCGCGGCTCCGACGTCGACGCCGCCCTGCACTATCTCGCCCGCATGCTCGAGGCGGGGGAGGACCCGCGATTCATCGCGCGGCGCCTCATGATCTCGGCCTCGGAGGACATCGGCATGGCCGCCAGCGGGGTGCTGCAGACCTGTGTCGCCGCGGCGCAGGCCGTGCAACTCCTGGGCATGCCGGAGGCGCGGATCACCTTGGCCCACGCCACGGTCGCCGCGGCCACCGCCCCGAAGTCCAACGCCGCCTATCTCGCGCTGGACGAGGCCGTCGCCGACGTCCGACGAGGCAAGGGCGGACTCGTCCCCCCGCATCTCCGCGACGCCCACTACGCCGGGGCCGCCAAGCTGGGCCATGGACAGGGCTACCGCTACCCCCACGACTTCGACCACGGCGTCGTCGCCCAGACGTACCTCCCCGACGATCTGGAGGGCACGCGCTACTACCGGCCCACCGACCACGGCCAGGAGGCCGCCATCGCGGACCGGGTCGCGACGCTGCGCCGCCTCCTCGACGGTGGGGCCGTCGGCTAGAGTTACGGCGTCCGAAGTTGGAGGAGGACCCCCATGACCGTTGGAGAGATCGCCGGGCTCATCGCCGCGATCGCACTGTGCGTGCTCGTCGCCCTGATGGCCGGACCGCTGCTCAAGCTGGGCCGGGTGCTCGAGGAGGTGCGGCTGGCCGTGCGTGACCTCGGTCACAACGCCGTCCCCGTCCTCCAGGAGCTGAAGGGCACCGTCGTCGCCACCAACGACGAGCTGGCCAAGCTGAGTGTCGTGACCGACGACGTCAGCCGGGCCTCCGGCCACGCCACCGTCGTGACCGAGAACGCCGCGCAGATGTCCACGCTGTTCGCCGCGACGCTCGGCGGTCCGCTGGTGAAGACGGCCGCCTTCACCTACGGGGTCCGCAAGGCCTTCCAGGGACGGAAGAAGAAGTGAGCAGGCTGTTCTGGCTCCTCGTCGGCGCAGGGCTGGCCGTCTTCGTCGTGCTGCGCGGCAAGCAGCTGCTGTACCAGGTCACGCCCCGCGGCGTGCAGGATCAGGTCGTCGAGCAGGGGCACCGCGCCGCCGCGAGCTTCGGGGACTTCGTCGCCACCTTCCGCGCCGCCGCCGCCGAACGCGAGGCCGAGCTGCGCCGAGAGCTCAACCTCCCCACCCCCACCCGTTGATCCACTTCCCCGAGGACCTATCCGCATGAAGACCTCCGAGATCCGGAGCCGTTTCGTCGACTTCTTCGCCGCCCGCGACCACACCGTCGTGCCGAGCGCCTCCCTGCTCTACAACGACCCGACGCTGTTGTTCGTCAACGCCGGCATGGTGCCGTTCAAGCCGTACTTCCTCGGCGACGAGCCGGCGCCCTTCAAGCGCGCCGTGTCCTCGCAGAAGTGCGTGCGCACCCTGGACATCGACGAGGTCGGCAAGACCACCCGCCACGGCACCTTCTTCCAGATGCTCGGGAACTTCGCCTTCGGCGACTACTTCAAGGAAGGCGCCATCCGCTACGCCTGGGACCTGGTGACGGGTTCCGAGGACGACGGCGGCTGGGGCTTCGACCCTGAGTCCGTGTGGGTCACCGCTCTGCATGGGGACCAGGAGACCATCGACCTGTGGCAGCAGGTCGGCATCCCCCGGCACCGCATCCAGGAACGCGGCCTGAAGGACAACTACTGGCACATGGGCGTCCCCGGCCCCGGCGGTCCCTGCTCCGAGATCTACATCGACCGTGGCCCCGAGTTCGGCCGTGACGGCGGACCTGTGGTCGACGAGGACCGCTTCCTCGAGATCTGGAACCTCGTGTTCCAGCAGGAGGAGCTCTCGGCGGTGCGCGCCAAGGACGACTTCGACGTCCTGCGGCCGCTGCCCAGCCAGAACATCGACACCGGGTCCGGTCTGGAGCGCGTCGCGCTGCTCAAGCAGGGCGTGGCCAACATGTACGAGATCGACGAGGTGTTCCCCGTCATCGCGAAGGCGTCGGAGCTCTCCGGCCGGCGTTACGGCGCTGACCCCACCGACGACGTGCGGTTCCGCGTCGTCGCCGACCACGTCCGTTCGTCGCTCATGCTGATGACCGACGGCGTCACGCCCGGCAACGAGGCCCGCGGCTACGTGCTGCGTCGCCTGCTGCGCCGCGTCGTCCGCTCGATGCGCCTCCTCGGCGTGCAGGACCCCGTCCTCAGCGAGCTGCTGCCGGTGTCGCGGGATCTCATGCGAGTGTCCTACCCGGACATCGACGACAACTGGGCGCGCGTGTCGCAGGCCGCGGCGGCTGAGGAGGAGTCCTTCCGCCGCACGCTGCAGGCCGGCACTGTGATGTTCGACACGGCGGTCGCGCAGGCGAAGTCGGCGGCGACCCCCGCGCTCGCCGGCGACCAGGCGTTCCAGCTGCACGACACGTACGGCTTCCCGATCGACCTCACCATGGAGATGGCCGCCGAGCAGGGCCTCACCGTGGATCGGGGCAAGTTCGACGAGCTCATGCGTGAGCAGAAGGAGCGCGCCCGCGCCGACGCGAAGGCCAAGAAGGGTGGCGCCGCCTCCATGGAGGCGTACCGCGAGCTGCGCGAGCGCGGCGAGATTCCCTTCCTCGGCTACACCGACCTCGACGCGGCCACCCGGGTGCGCGGCATCATCGCCGACGGCGCCGTGGTGGACCGCGCGGCCGACGGCAGCACCGTCGAGATCGTGCTGGAGGAGACCCCGTTCTACGCCGAGGCGGGCGGCCAGGACGCGGACCGCGGCCGCATCGTCGGCGATGGATTCACCCTCGAGGTGCTGGACGTCCAGCGCCCGGTGCCGGGCCTGGTCGTGCACCGGGTCGAGGTGTTCGGCGAGCTCGCGGCCGGGGCCGGGGCCGAGGCGCACGTCGACCCCATCGCGCGCCACGGAGCCGCGCAGGCGCACACCGCGACGCACATCGTGCACGCTGCGCTGCGCGAGCTGGTGGGCCCCACCGCGACGCAGGCGGGCTCCTACAACAAGCCCGGCTACATGCGCTTCGACTTCTCCTCGCCCCAGGCGCTGTCGGACCAGATGCGCGCCGAGGTGGAGGCGCGGGCGAACCAGGCCATCGTCGACAACTTCACGGTCACCGCGCAGCAGATGAAGCTCGAGGAGGCCAAGGCGCTGGGCGCGATGGCCATGTTCGGGGAGAAGTACCCCCCCGTGGTGCGGATGGTGGAACTCGCCGGACCGTGGTCCCGCGAGCTCTGCGGCGGCACGCATGTGGGGACGACCGCGGAGATCGGGGTGCTCAACCTCATCACGGAGGCCTCGATCGGATCCGGTGTGCGCCGCGTCGAGGCCCTGGTGGCCGGCGACGCCTTCCAGCGGTTCGCCGCGGAGCGCGCACTGGTCGCGGAGCTGACCGACACGCTGCGCGTTCAGCCCGACCAGTTGGTCGGGCGCGTCGAGCGGCTCGTGGCGCAGCTCAAGGACGCCGAGAAGCGGATCGCCGCCCTCAACGCGGAACGGCTGCTGGCCTCGGCCGCGGGGATGGTCGGCGATGCCGTCGACGTGGCCGGGGTCCGGTACCTGGGCATCACTGTGCCCGGTGTCGCGGGCAACGACCTGCGGACGCTCGCCCTGGACCTGCGCGAACGGCTCGGCTCAGATCCGGCTGTCGTGGCGCTCATCGGCGGAGCCGACAAGCCGACGGCGCTCGTCGCGACGAACGAGGCCGCCCGCGGCCTCGGGCTCCGCGCCGGCCAGCTGATCTCGGTGGCCTGCGCGGAACTGGGCGGCAAGGGCGGCGGCAAGGACGACCTCGCTCAGGGCGGCGGCACTGACGCGTCGGCGGCTCCGCAGGCGCTGCGGGCCGTCCGCGACGCTCTGGCGGCGCGTGCCTGACCGCGCGCGCCTCGGCATCGACTGGGGCAAGGCGCGCATCGGTGTCGCGGCCTGCAACCCCGGGGTGTCGTTCGCGTACCCCGTCGAGACGGTCCCGGCCGGGGCCGGGGAGCTGGTCCGGCTGGCGGAGCTCGTCGCCGAGTACGACCCGGACGTCGTGTACGTCGGCCTGCCGCTCACCCTCGGCGGCGCCCGATCCCACGCGGCGGAGTTCGTCCTGGCCAAGGCCGCCCAGCTGGCCGCTCGGGTGACGCCCGTCGAGGTCCGGCTGGTCGACGAGCGGATGAGCACCGCGTCGGCGTCACGTAGTCTGGGCTCCGCCGGCCGGCGCGCCAGGCAGCAGCGCAGTGTGATCGATCAGGCGGCCGCCGTCGAGATCCTGCAACGGGCGCTCGACGGCGAGGAGCGCGAGGGCGCCCCTGTCGGTGAACCCGCGGCGAAGGAGGAAACGTGAGTCCCACGTTGTTCGACAACGATTCCCGGCTCGACTGGCGGAAGATCGGCTACTACGCGCGCAGCACATTCGCGGTGCTGCTGTCTCTCGCGGTGCTGATCGGGGGTGGGTGGTTCGTGTACTCCAAGGTCAACGACGCCTACCTCGCGTGGCGCACCGAGGAGGACTACATGGGCGAGGGCAAGGACCCGGTCCAGGTGGTGATCCCGCGCGGGGCCAGCGTCACGCAGATCGGCGACATCCTCGTCGAGGCCGGCGTCGTGAAGTCCACGCGCACCTTCCGGAACGTGGCCCAGCAGAGCGGCGACTCGGACAAGCTGCAGGCCGGGCGGTTCAACCTCCGCACCGAGCTGCCGGCCGAGACGGCGTTCGACATGCTCCTGGACCCCGCGAACCAGGAGCGGCTGTGGGTGACCTTCCCCGAGGGCACCACGGCGGCGGAGCAGGCCGACATCATCGCCGACAAGACGGGGCTGGCAGTCGCCGATGTCACCGCCGCGGCCTCCGACACGAGCATCTACGCCCTGCCCGAATACGCCCAGGGCAAGCTCGAGGGCTTCCTGTTCCCGGCCAAGTACGCGGTCGGCGAACCCCCCAAGGCGTCCGACATCCTGGCAACCCAGGTCAAGCAGTTCGGCCGGGTCGCCGAGGACATGGGGCTCGAGGGCCGTGCCGCGGAGATGCAGGTGGAGCCCCTGGACGTCGTAACCATCGCCTCCATCATCGCGAGCGAGGTCAGCGAGCCCGAGGATCAGCCGAAGGTGGCCGCCGTCATCTACAACCGGTTGGCCGCCGAGATGCCGCTCCAGATGGACTCCACCGTGCACTACGCGGTCGGGCGGTTCGACACGGTCACCACCACGGCCGAGGAGCGCGCCGTCGACTCGCCGTACAACACCTACAAGAACCCCGGCCTTCCCCCGGGACCGATCAGCAACCCGGGCCGCACCGCGCTCGAGGCGGCCCTCATGCCGGCGGACAGCGACGCGCTGTTCTTCGTCACCGTGGACCTCGACACCGGCGAGACCCGCTTCGCCGCCACCATCGAGGAACACAACGCCAACGTGGCCCTGTTCCAGCAGTGGTGTCAGGCCAACGCCGGGCGATGCTGAGACGGGCCGGAGTCGTCGGGGACCCGGCGGGTCACTCGCTGTCACCGGCGATCCACCACGCCGGCTACGCGGCCCACGGCCTGGACTGGGTCTACGACGCGCACACGGTCCCTGCCGAGGGTCTCGACGACTTCGTGCGCGGCTGCGCCGCCGACCCGGCATGGGCGGGCCTCAGCGTCACGGCGCCGCACAAAGACGCCATCCTCGCCCACGGCGATCCGGACGAGCCCACGCGGCTCCTCGGCGCGGGGAACACGCTCATCTTCGGCCCGACGCCGCGGGTCTACAACACCGACGTGCCGGGGTTCGTCCGGGCCTGGCGGGCACACGGCCTCGCCGACATCCGGTCGGCCGCCGTCGTGGGCAACGGCGCGACGGCCCGCTCGATCCTCTTGGCGCTGGCCGGGCTGGGGCTGCGTGACCTGGTGGTGTTGGCGCGCGTGCCCCAGCGTGCCGAGGCGCTCCTGGAACTGGCCGCGGTGCTGGGTGTCGTCGCCGAGGCGCGCGGCCTCGAGGAGCCGCTGCCCGCCGTCGATCTCGTGGCCAACACCGTGCCGGCCGCCGCCACCGCCCCGCACGCGACGCGGCTGGCCGCTGCGGCCGGTGTCGTGTTCGACGTCCTCTACGATCCGTGGCCGACTCCGTTGGCCCGCGCGGCGGACGCGGCCGGCACCCCGGCCCTCAACGGGCTGGACCTGCTCGCCGGGCAGGCGGTCGACCAGTTCTTCCTCATGACCGGGCACCAGGTGACGTTCGAGGGCTGCCGGTCCGCGGCCGAACAGGAGCTCAGCCGCCGCTCGCGACTCTGACACAATGACGCCCATGCTTCGATACCTGACCGCCGGAGAGTCCCACGGGCGTGCGCTCATCGCGACGATGGAGGGCATGCCGGCCCACGTCCGCGTCGGCGCCGCGGAGGTCTCCGCGAACCTCGCGCGCCGCCGCCTCGGTGTGGGACGCGGCGCCCGGATGAAGTTCGAGGCCGACGAGGTCACCCTGCTGGCGGGCTTCCGGCACGGCGAGACGCTCGGCTCGCCCATCGCGATCATGGTGGGCAACACCGAGTGGCCGAAGTGGGAGCGCGTCATGGCGCCCGAGGAGGTCGATGCCGAGGAGCTGGCCGCGCTGGCGCGCAACGCCCCGCTGACCCGGCCGCGCCCGGGCCATGCGGACCTCGCCGGCATGCAGAAGTACGACTTCGACGAGGCGCGCCCGATCCTCGAACGGGCCTCGGCCCGCGAGACCGCCGCGCGCGTGGCGCTGGGAACCGTGGCCCAGGCGTTCCTCCAGCAGGCCCTCGGCATCGAGGTCCTCAGCCACGTCGTCGAACTCGGCCCCGTCCGCGCGACCCGCGGCGACCTGCCGACGCTGGGCGACCTGCCCGCCATCGACGCCGACCCCGTGCGGTGCTTCGACGCCGACGCCTCGGTGGCCATGCAGGCCGAGGTGGAGGCCTGCCACCGCGACGGCGACACGTTGGGCGGCGTCGTCGAGGTGGTCGCGTGGGGGCTGCCGCCCGGCCTCGGGTCCCACACGCAGGGGGACCGGCGCCTCGACGCCCGCCTGGCCGGGGCTCTCATGGGCATTCAGGCCATCAAGGGCGTCGAGCTGGGCGACGGCTTCGAGCTGGCCCGCCGGCGCGGCTCCGCGGCGCACGACGAGATCCTGCCCGGCGAGCGGGGCATCGCGCGGGCGACCCACCACGCCGGCGGCACCGAGGGCGGCATGTCGACGGGCGAGGTGCTGCGCGTGCGCGCGGCGATGAAGCCCATCGCGACCGTGCCACGCGCGCTGCGCACCGTCGACACCGCGACCGGCGAGCCCGCCGCCGCGCACCACCAGCGCTCCGACGTCTGCGCGGTGCCGGCGGCCGGCGTGGTCGCGGAGGCCATGGTGGCGCTGGTGCTGGCGGAGGCGGTGCTTGAGAAGTTCGGCGGCGACTCGGTGGCCGAGACCCGGCGCAACGCGGAGTCCTACCTCGCCGATGTCGCGGCGCGCGGTCTGAGGATCGGCCGATGAGCATCGTTCTGATCGGAGCCCCGGGCGCCGGCAAGACCTCCGTGGGGAAGCGGCTGGCCCGCAAGCTGGGGCGCACGTTCGTCGATGTCGATCAGCGCATCGAGGAGGTCGTCGGCAAGCCCGTCGCGGAGATCTTCGCCGAGGAGGGCGAGGCCTACTTCCGGCAGCTGGAGCAGGAGGCCACCGTCGAGCTGCTCGAGACCTATGACGTGGTGTCGCTCGGCGGCGGCGCGGTGATGAACCCCGCCGTCCGCGACGCCCTCACGGGGCACGAGGTGATCTGGCTCAAGGTGTCCATCGGGCAGGCGACGCGCCGGGTCGGCATGAACACGGTGCGGCCGCTGCTGCTGGGCAACGTCCGCGGGCGGCTCATCGAACTGTTGCGCGAGCGCACCCCGGTGTACGAGGCGCTCGCCACGCAGGTGGTCGACACTGACGGCCGCGGCAGCTCCGAGGTCGCCGACCAGCTGGCGTCGGAGCGGACTGCCGGATGAGCGTCCGCGTCCACTCGGCCCTCGGCCCCTACGACGTGCACATCGAGCGGGGAGCCCTAGGCCGTCTGCCCGGTCTGCTCGGCGACGCTCACCGCGTCGCGCTCGTCCACGCCCCGGCCGTGGCGGCGGTGGCGCGCGCGGTGGCCGCCGGCCTCGACCGGCCCGTCACCCTCGTCGAGGTTCCCGATGCGGAGCGCGCGAAGACCCCCGAGGTCCTCACCGCGTGCTGGAACGCGATGGCGGACGCGGGCCTCACGCGCAACGACGTCGTCATCGGACTCGGCGGCGGCACCACCACGGATCTGGCCGGCTTCGTCGCGGCCACCTGGCTGCGCGGCGTCGCCTACATCAGCGTCCCGACCACCGTCCTGGCGATGGTCGACGCCGCCGTCGGCGGCAAGACCGGCATCAACCTGCCTGCCGGCAAGAACCTCGTCGGCGCCTTCTACGAACCCCGCGCGGTGCTGTGCGACCTGGCGCTCCTCGACACCCTGCCCGACCGGGACGTGCGGGCGGGGCTGGCCGAGGTCGTCAAGTGCGGCTTCATCGCCGACGCGCGCATCCTGGACCTGGCGTCGGGTGACCTCGCCGACAGCACGGACACGACCGGACCCAGGTTCGCCGAGCTCGTCGAACGGGCGGTCGCCGTCAAGGCCACGGTCGTCGCCGCGGACTTCCGCGAGGCCACCTCGTCGGGTTCCCGGGTCGGACGGGAGGCCCTCAACTACGGCCACACCCTCGGGCACGCGATCGAGGCCCACGCCGGCTACACCTGGCGGCACGGCGACGCCATCAGCGTCGGCATGGCCTGGATGGCCCGCGTCTCGCGCGACCTGCTCGGACTCGACGGGTCGGCCGTCGCGCTGCACGACCACCTCCTGGGCGGGCTCGGACTACCGCTGACCTACCCCGGCGGGGCCTACCCGGAGCTACGCGCCCTCATGAGCCTCGACAAGAAGGCCCGCGGGGACCGGCTGCGGCTCGTCGGGCTCTCCGCCTTGGGCGCCCCCGTGATCCTGGACGCCCCCGACGAGACCGTCCTTGAACGCGCCTACCGCGAGCTCGCCACCACCTGACCGGGGCGATTCCGCGCCTCGGTCGCGGATAGGAGAACGCGGCGGGCTCGGGTAGACTGCCGCGTTGGCCGGACAGCGCCCCCACGACACTCGAACGAGGAGACCCCTGCATGGCGTCAACCAACGACCTGAAGAACGGAATGGTGCTCGACCTCGACGGTCAGCTCTGGCAGGTTCTGTGGTTCCAGCACCACAAGCCGGGCAAGGGCAACACGGTCGTCCGGTCGAAGCTCAAGCACGTGCTGACCGGGAAGATCATCGACAAGACGTTCAACTCGGACACCAAGGTCGACACGGCGACCGTGGACCGCCGCGAGATGCAGTACCTCTACCTCGACGGCGACGACTACGTCTTCATGGACAACACCTCGTTCGAGCAGTTCCACGTCTCCGCCGACACCGTCGGCGACGCCAAGGACTACATGCTGGAGAACCAGACCGCCATCGTCGCCACGCACGAGGGCAACCCGCTGTTCATCGAGCTGCCGGCCTCCGTCGAGCTCGAGGTCACCTACACCGAGCCCGGCCTGCAGGGCGACCGATCCACCGGCGGCACCAAGCCCGCGACGCTGGAGACCGGCAAGGAGATCCAGGTCCCGCTGTTCATCACCACCGGCGAGCGCATCAAGGTCGACACCCGCGACGGTTCCTACCAGGGCCGCGTCAGCTCGTAGATGGACCAGCGTCACGGCTACACGACTCAGACGAAGGCCCGCAAGGCCGCCCTGGACATCCTGTACCAGGCCGAGCTGCGCGGGGCTTCGGTGAGCGAGACGTTCGCGGAGCAGCGCTCCTACCTCGGCTCGCCCACGCGCGAGCTGACGACCCGCATCGTGCTGGGCGTCGCCGACCACGGCGCGGAGATCGACCGCAGGATCGCGGCCGCCGCGCCGCCGGCCTGGCCGCTCGAGCGCATGCCCGCGATCGACCGCAACCTGGCCCGCATCGCCATCTTCGAGATCGACCACTCCGACGTCCCACCGGGGGCCGTGATCGCCGAGGCGATCCGGCTCGCCGCGGACCTGTCCACGGACGAATCAGCGGCCTTCCTCAACGGCCTCCTGGCCAAGGCCCTGGCCGACAAGCCCACGACGAACTGACCTATCTAGCGAGGTGCGCATGAGTTCCCTTCCTGCGATTCTGGTATTGGAGGACGGGCGCGTATTTCGTGGCCGATCCTTCGGCGCCGCCGGCGAGACCTTCGGCGAACTGGTGTTCTCCACCGGCATGTCCGGCTACCAGGAGACCCTGACCGACCCCAGCTACCGCGGCCAGGTGGTCCTGGCCACCGCCCCCCACATCGGCAACACCGGCTGGAACGACGAGGACGACGAGTCCTCGCGCATCTGGGTGGCCGGGTACATCGTCCGCGACCCGTCGCCGCGGCCGTCCAACTGGCGCTCGGCCCGCAGCCTCGACGCCGAACTGGCCACGCAGGGCGTCGTGGGCATCAGCGACATCGACACCCGGGCGCTCACGCGGCACATCCGCGACCGGGGCGCCATGCGGGTCGGCATCTCCACCGAGACCACCAACACCGACGAGCTCCTCGCCCGGGTCCTCCAGCAGCCGTTGATGGCCGGCCAGGACCTCACCGCCGACGTGACGACGGCCGAGCCGTACCTGGTGCCGGCGGTGGGGGAGCGGCGCTTCACGGTGGTCGCGGTCGACCTGGGCATCAAGTCCATGACCCCGACCCAGCTGTCCGCCCGCGGCCTCGACGTGCACGTCGTGCCGGCGCACGCCACCTTCGAGCAGATCGCCGCCCTCAAGCCCGACGGCGTGTTCTTCAGCAACGGACCCGGCGACCCCGCCACCGCGGACGGCCCCGTCGCCGTCCTGCGGGAGGTCCTGACCGCCGGGATCCCGTACTTCGGCATCTGTTTCGGCAACCAGCTGTTCGGCCGCGCGCTGGGCCTGGGCACCTACAAGCTGAAGTTCGGCCACCGCGGGATCAACCAGCCCGTCATCGACCGCACCACCGGCAAGGTCGAGGTCACGGCCCACAACCACGGGTTCGCCGTCGACGCCCCGCTCGACGCCGCCGCCCCGACGCCGTTCGGCGAGGTCACCGTCAGCCACGTGTGCCTCAACGACGACGTCGTCGAGGGTCTGGAGCTGCGCCGCGACGGCCGCTTGGTCGGGTTCTCGGTCCAGTACCACCCCGAGGCCGCGGCCGGCCCGCACGACGCCAACTACCTGTTCGACCGCTTCGTCGACGTCATGGCCGGAAAGGACGCCTGATGCCCCGTCGCACCGACATCTCCTCGATCCTGGTGATCGGGTCCGGACCGATCGTCATCGGCCAGGCCTGCGAGTTCGACTACTCCGGCACACAGGCCTGCCGGGTGCTGCGCGAGGAGGGCTTCCGCGTCGTCCTGGTCAACTCCAACCCCGCCACGATCATGACCGATCCCGACTTCGCGGACGCGACCTACGTCGAGCCCATCACGCCGGAGTTCGTCGAGCGGGTCATCGCCAAGGAGCGCCCCGACGCCGTCCTTGCGACGCTCGGCGGCCAGACGGCCCTCAACACCGCCATCTCCCTGCACGAGAACGGCGTCCTCGCCCGCTACGGCGTCGAGCTGATCGGCGCCTCCGTCGAGGCCATCCGCCGCGGCGAGGACCGCGAGCAGTTCAAGGAGATCGTGCTGTCCATGACGGACATCGCCGGGGGCAACCCGGAGGTGGCCCGGTCGCGGATCTGCCACTCGATGGACGAGGTCCTCGCGGCCGCCACCGACCTCGGCTATCCCGTCGTGGTCCGCCCCAGCTTCACGATGGGCGGCGTCGGGTCCGGCTTCGCGCACGACGAGGCCGAGCTGCGGCAGATCGCGGGGGCCGGGCTGTCGGCGTCGCCGGTGACCGAGGTCCTCATCGAGGAGTCGATCCTGGGGTGGAAGGAGTACGAGCTGGAGGTGATGCGCGACAAGGCGGACAACGTCGTCATCATCTGCTCGATCGAGAACTTCGACCCCATGGGCGTCCACACCGGCGACTCGATCACCGTCGCGCCCGCCATGACGCTCACCGACCGCGAGTACCAGCGCATGCGTGACGTCGGCATCGGCATCATCCGCGCGGTGGGCGTCGACACCGGCGGCTGCAACATCCAGTTCGCCATCAACCCCGACGACGGCCGCATGATCGTCATTGAGATGAACCCGCGCGTGTCGCGCTCCTCGGCGCTGGCGTCGAAGGCCACCGGCTTCCCGATCGCGAAGATTGCCGCCAAGGTCGCCGTCGGCTACACGCTCGACGAGATCCCCAACGACATCACCCGCGAGACGCCCGCCAGCTTCGAGCCCAGCCTCGACTACGTGATCGTCAAGGTGCCCCGCTTCGCGTTCGAGAAGTTCCCCGCCGCGGACCCCACACTCACCACGCACATGAAGTCCGTCGGCGAGGCCATGGGCATCGGACGCAACTTCACCGAGGCGCTGGGCAAGGCGCTGCGCTCGCTCGAGGACCCGCGCGCCCCGTTCGACTTCACCGCACCGCTCCAGCCGGTCGCCGACCTGCTCGAGCGGGCGTCGGTGCCGCACGACGGCCGCATCCAGCTGGTGATGCAGGCCATGCGGGCCGGGGCCACGACCGAGCAGGTGTTCGAGGCCACCGGAATCGATCCCTGGTTCCTCGACCAGATGGGCATCATCCTCGACATGGCCCGCGAGGTGCACGACGCGCCGGACCTGACGGCCGAGCTGCTGCGGCGCGCGAAGCGCCACGGCCTGTCCGACGCCCAGATCGCGGCCCTGCGCAACCTCACCACCGAGGTGGTGCGCGGGGTCCGCTGGGCGCTGGGCATCCGCCCGGTCTACAAGTCGGTCGACACGTGCGCCGCCGAGTTCGCCGCCGCCACCCCCTACATGTACTCGTCCTACGACGAGGAGACGGAGGTGCCGGCGCGCACGAAGGAGGCCGTCCTGATCCTGGGCTCGGGCCCCAACCGCATCGGGCAGGGCATCGAGTTCGACTACTCGTGCGTGCACGCGACCATGGCGCTGCGCGAGGCCGGCTACGAGACCGTCATGGTCAACTGCAACCCGGAGACGGTCTCCACCGACTACGACACCTCGGACCGGCTGTACTTCGAGCCCCTGACTGCCGAGGACGTGCTGGAGATCTACCACGCCGAGTTGCAGGCGGGCCCGGTCGCCGGCGTCATCTGCCAGCTCGGCGGCCAGACGCCGCTCAAGCTCGCTCAGACGCTCAAAGACGCGGGCGTGCCGATCGTCGGCACGTCCCCGGAGGCGATCAACCTGGCTGAGGAGCGCGGCGCGTTCGGGCGCGTCCTCGCGCGGGCCGGGCTGCCGGCCCCCAAGCACGGCATGGCCACGACCGCCGAGGAGGCCAAGGCGGTCGCCGGCGAGATCGGGTACCCGGTGCTGGTGCGTCCGAGCTACGTCCTGGGTGGGCGCGGCATGCAGATCGTCTACTCCGACGAGGCGCTCGAGACCTACGTCGCCAAGGCCACCGAGGTGAGCGAGGACCAGCCCGTGCTGGTGGACCGCTTCCTCGACGACGCCGTGGAGATCGACGTCGACGCCCTGTTCGACGGCGAGGAGCTCTACATCGGCGGCATCATGGAGCACATCGAGGAGGCGGGCATCCACTCGGGCGACTCCGCCTGCGCGCTGCCCCCGATCACCCTCGGCGACGCCATGATCGAGCAGATCCGGCACTTCACGCGGGCCATCGCCGAGGGCGTCGGCGTGCGGGGGCTGCTGAACATCCAGTTCGCGCTGCACAGCGACACCCTCTACGTCCTCGAGGCCAATCCGCGCGCGTCGCGCACCGTGCCGTTCGTGTCGAAGGCCACGGACACCGCCCTGGCGAAGGCCGCGGCGCTCATCATGCTCGGGCGCAGCATCCGTGAACTGCGGGCGTCGGGCGCGCTGCGGGCCACCGGCGACGGGTCCACTCCGCGCCCCGGGGCCCCCGTGGCCGTCAAGGAGGCGGTGATGCCCTTCAACCGGTTCCGCACCGCCACCGGCGCCTTCGTCGACACCCTGCTCGGCCCCGAGATGCGCTCCACGGGCGAGGTGATGGGGCTGTCGGACAACTTCGGCACCGCCTACGCCAAGTCCCAGGACGCGGGCGGCGGCCCGCTGCCCACCTCCGGCAAGCTGTTCGTCTCCATCGCCGACCGCGACAAGCGGCACGCGATCTGGCCGATCAAGCGGCTGGTCGACCTCGGCTTCCAGGTGCTGGCCACCAGGGGTACCGCCTCGGTGCTGCGCCGCAACGGCGTCGCGGCCGAGGAGGTGCGCAAGCTCTCCGAGGTGCGCGAAGACGACGACCAGCCGAGCATCGTCGAGCTCATCACCTCGGGCGGCATCGACCTGATCTTCAACACGCCCGAGGGGTCCGCGTCGGGCGCCACCACCCGCGAGGACGGCTACCTCATCCGCACGGCGGCGGTGCTCGCCGACATCCCCGTCATCACGACGGTGCCCGGGCTGGCCGCGGCCACCCAGGGCATCGAGGCGCTGCAGCGCGGGGAGCTCGAGGTCCGGTCGCTCCAGGACTGGGCGCGCCGGTGACCGGCCTGGGCACGCGCGCCCTCCGGGCGGGATACCACGGCCTGCGCGCCGGGCTGTTCCGTTACGCGGGCGGGGACCCCGAGCGCGTGCACGAGGCCATGATCGGCGCGTTGGCGCGGGTCCCGGCGGGCGGCCGGCCCACCGTGGTGGATCCGGTCACGGTCGCGGGGGTCCGGTTCCCGAACCGGGTCGGAGTGGCCGCGGGCCTGGACAAGGACGGGCACGCGGCGCAGGCATGGGTGCGGTTCGGGTTCGGGTTCGCGGAGCTCGGCACCGTGACGGCGCAGGCGCAGCCCGGCAACCCCAAGCCCCGGGTGTTCCGGGCGGTCGCCTCGCGGGGCATCGTCAACCGGATGGGCTTCAACAACGCCGGCGCCGCCGCCCTCGCGGCCACGCTGCGCGCGAAGGGCGTCGAGCGGGGCACCTCGGCGCTCGGCATCCCGCTGGGGATCTCGATCGGCAAGACCAAGGCGGTGCCGCTCGAGGGCGCCACCGACGACTACCTGACGTCGCTGCGGCTGCTGGCGCCCTACGCCGACTACGTGGCGGTCAACGTGTCCAGCCCCAACACGCCGGGGCTCAGGTCCCTCCAGGCGGCCCGGGAGCTCGCCTCGCTCCTCGGACAGCTCACCGACGAGGCGACGCGGCTGTCGCCGCGGCCCGTGCCCATCTTCGTCAAACTCGCCCCGGACCTCGCAGGCTCCGACCTCGCCGAGACGATCGCGGTCCTGAACAGCTCCGCCGCGGCCGGGATCATCGCCACCAACACCACCCTGAGCCGGGACGGGCTCGCCCCCGCCGACGCCGCGCTCGCGGGCGAAGCCGGCGGACTGAGCGGGGCGCCGCTCACCGCCCGCTCCCTCGCCTTCGTCGAGCAGCTCGCCGCGGGCACCGACCTGCCGGTGATCGGGGTCGGGGGCGTCATGAGCCCGCGCGACGGCGCCCGCCTGTTCGACGCGGGCGCCAGCCTCATCCAGCTCTACACCGGCTTCATCTACGAGGGCGTCGCGCTCGTGCGCGGCCTGCACGACCTGAGGAGGTCCCGATGAGCTACGCGACCAGGCTCGCCGCCGCCACCGCCGACAGGGGACGGCTCTGCGTGGGGATCGACCCCATGCCCGCCGTCCTCGACGCCTGGGGCCTACCCCACGACGTGTCGGGTCTCGAGCGCTGCGCCCGCGGCATCGTCGAGGCGCTGGGGGAGCGGATCGCGGTCTTCAAGCCGCAGTCGGCCTTCTTCGAGGCGTTCGGGTCCCGCGGTGTCGCGGTGCTGGAGTCGGTGCTCGCCGACATCCGTGCCGCCGGCGCGCTGAGCCTCCTCGACGTCAAGCGCGGCGACATCGGATCCTCCATGGCCGGCTACGCAGCGGCGTTCCTCGGCGACGACGCGCCGCTGCGGGCAGACGCGATCACGGTGAGCCCCTACCTGGGGGTGGGGGCGTTGACTCCTGCGATCGAGGCGGCCGTGGCCGGCGGACAGGGCCTCTACGTGCTGGCGCGGACCTCCAACCCGGAGGGTGCCCCGGTGCAGCTGGCCACCAGCGGCCACTCGACGGTGGCCCAGCACGTCGTCGACACCTGCGCGGAGATCAACGACACGGCCGACAATGCGCTCGGCCTCGTCGTCGGGGGCACCCACGCCAGCCTGGGCTGCGACCTGAGCGCGTTCAACGGGTCCATCCTGGTGCCCGGCATCGGCGCGCAGGGCGGCACGGTCGAGGGCCTGGCCGATGTGTTCGGCCCCGCGCTGCGGCTGGTCCTGCCCACCGCGAGCCGCGAGGTCATCGGCGCGGGAGCCGCCGAGCTGGGCGCGAGGGCCGGCCGGCTGCTCGACGCCGTGGCCGCTCTGGACTGAATCGACGCGTATCCCCAAGCTACGGCGCAGTTCGCGGTACATTTCACCCAACCCCACCAGGGGTGGACAGTCAGAGGGTGAAGGGACCTCCCATGGCGATTCCTCAATTGAGCAGCGCTCAGCTCGAGTCGGCCCGCGAGGCGGCGACGCAGGCGCGACGCGCCCGCGCCGAGCTGAAGGAACAGGTCAAGAACGGCACGGTGTCGTTCACGGACGCGCTGGGCAGAGCCGTGGGCGACGACACCCTGTCGCGGATCAAGGTCATCGACCTGCTCCGCGCGATGCCGCGGGTGGGCGTCACCCGCGCCACAGAGATCATGGAGAACCTCCAGATCGCTCCGAACCGGCGGATCCGCGGCCTCGGCCGCCATCAGATCGACCGGCTCAACGAGTTGTTCAGCTGACTGATCTCTCCCTAAGCTCGGGCGGTGACCTCCTCAGACGTCTGGGTGATCTCCGGCCCGAGCGCGGTCGGCAAAGGCACCGTGTGTGCCCGGCTGCGCGAGTTGTACCCGGACCCGTTCTACTCCGTGTCCATGACCACCCGGCCGCCGCGGCCGGGCGAGATCGACGGGGTCAGCTACCACTTCGTCGACGTCGACGAGTTCCGGCGCCTCATCGAGGCCGGGGAACTCCTCGAGTGGGCCGTCGTCCACGGCACGCATTACTACGGCACGCCCCGTGGGCCGGTGCTGGCCGCGGTCGCACACGGGCGTCCCGTCGTCCTGGAGATCGACCTGCAGGGCGCGCGTCAGGTCAAGCGCAACCTCCCGTCGGCCCGCCTGGTGTTCCTCGCGCCCCCGTCGTGGGACGAGCTCGTGTCACGCCTCCGTGGTCGCGGAACCGAGGACGAGGCCGCCCAGGAGCGGCGCCTCACCACCGCCCGTCTCGAGCTGGAGGCCCAGCACGAGGCCGATTTCGTCGTGGAGAACGCCGACATCGAGGAAACCGTCGCGGCTTTGGTAAGCTTGATGGGCCTGTGACCGGGCCGCCCGGACTCTTTCGAAGGATCATCTTGAACACTCAGCCAGAGGGCATCACCTACCCGCCGATCGATTCGCTGCTCGAGAACATCGATTCCAAGTACCGCCTGGTGCTGTTCGCCGCCAAGCGCGCGCGGCAGATCAACGCGTACTACTCCCAGCTGGGCGAGGGCCTCCTGGAGAACGTCGGCCCGCTCGTGCCCGCGGCACCGGAGGAGAAGCCGCTGTCGATCGCGCTGCGCGAGATGAATGAGGGCCTGCTGCAGTACACGCAGATCGACCCGGAGCAGGAGGCCGCCGAGCGGACCGCCGCCGACGCCGACCCCGCGTTCACCTTCGTCGATCCGTTCGCCGACACGCCGGAGCCCGACTCCGCGTCCTGAGATCGCCGCTCGCGCTCTCACACCCACGGGGGCGGCTTGTTGCCGCCATGACCAACCCACGATGCGGCTTGTCGCCGCGCTAGGAGTGCTCCCATGAGCCGTCTGTTCACCTCCGAGTCCGTCACCGAGGGCCACCCGGACAAGATCGCCGACTCCATCTCCGACGCCGTCCTCGACGGCCTCCTGGAGCAGGATCCCGGGGCGCGCGTCGCCGTCGAGACGCTCGTCACCACCGGCCTCGTCGTCGTCGCGGGCGAGGTCTCCACCACCGGATACGTCGATGTGGCCAACCTGGCGCGGCGTCGCATCCTCGAGATCGGCTACGACTCGTCGCGTAAGGGCTTCGACGGGGCGTCGTGCGGCGTGACCGTCGCCATCGGCAGCCAGTCTCCCGACATCGCGCAAGGCGTCGACGACGCCTACGAACACCGCCTCGGCTCGGAGGAGGACTCGCTCAGCCTCCAGGGCGCCGGCGACCAGGGCCTGATGTTCGGCTACGCCTGCACGGAGACGCCGACGCTGATGCCGCTGCCCATCGACCTGGCGCACCGTCTGGCGGAGCGACTCACCGAGGTCCGCAAGACCGGCGTGCTGGACTACCTGCGCCCCGACGGCAAGACCCAGGTCACCGTGGAGTACGGCGACGACGGCCGCCCCGTGGGAATCGACACCGTCGTGGTGTCGTCGCAGCACAGCGCCGACGTCGGCCCCGAGCGCATCCAGCCCGACATCGAGCGCGAGGTCATCGGCCCCGTGCTCGAGCGGTACGGGTTCCACGCCCCGCGGCGGCTCCTGGTGAACCCCACCGGTAAGTTCGTCATCGGCGGGCCCATGGGCGACGCGGGACTCACCGGGCGCAAGATCATCGTCGACACCTACGGCGGCATGGCCCGCCACGGCGGCGGCGCCTTCTCGGGCAAGGACCCGTCGAAGGTGGACCGCTCGGCCGCGTACGCCATGCGCTGGGTCGCCAAGAACGTCGTGGCGGCCGGCCTCGCCGAGCGCTGCGAGGTGCAGGTCGCGTACGCAATCGGGACGGCGCACCCCGTCGGCTTCTACCTCGACACGTTCGGCACCGCCGCCGTGCCCGAGGACCGGATCCGCGACGCGGTGCTGGCGACCTTCGACCTGCGCCCGGGCGCGATCATCCGGGACCTGGACCTGCTGCGCCCCATCTACAGCGACGTCACGGTCTACGGGCACTTCGGCAGGGAACTGCCGGTCGCCACCTGGGAGCGCACCGACCGGGCCGACGCGCTCGCGGCGGCGGTGCGGGCCTGACGATGTCCCCGCGGGTGGCGCGGGTCGCCGTGGACGTTCCGCTGGCGCATCTGGACCGCCTGTTCGACTACGAGGTCCCCGACTCCCTGGCGGAGGCCGCCGTGCCGGGCGCCAGGGTGAAGGTCCCGTTCGCCGGCACGATGCGCGACGGCTGGCTCATCGAGCTGGCCGACGGTAGCGACCTCGCCTCCCTGGCGAAGCTGCACCGCGTCGTGTCGTCCGAGCCGCTTCTGTCGGCGGAACTGCACGGGCTGATCCGGGCCGTCGCCGATCACTACGCGGGCTCCTGGTCGGACGTGGCGCGCCTCGCCGTCCCGCCCCGGCATGCCGCGACGGAGAAGGCGCCGCAGCGCGAATGGCCCGCCCCCCGCGCCGCCCCGGACGCGACGGTCCTGCCGGCATACCCGGACGGCGACGCCCTGTTGCGCACCCTCGCCGCGGGCAACGCGCCACGGGTGGCCTGGCAGGTGGCGCCGGTGTGCAACGGCCCGGGCGACCTCGTCGGCGGCGTGATCGAGGCGGCCGACGCCACCCTGCGCTCGGGCAGGTCCGTGGTGGTGGTCGTCCCCACCGCCCGCGAGTTGGCTCACGTCCTGGGGCGGTTCCGGCAGGTCTTCGGGCATGGGGCGGTCGGGGCGCTGGCGGCCGAGAACGGGCGCTCCGCCCGCTACCGCACGTTCCTCGCCGCGAGCCGCGGGCAGGCGCGCATCGTCGTGGGCACCCGCAGCGCGGCCTACGCGCCCGTGGCGAACCCGGGACTCATCGCCGTCATCGACGACGGTCACGACGCCCACGCCGAGCTCCGGGCCCCGCACCCGCACAGCCGCGCGGTCGCCGTCGTCCGGGCGGCCCGGCAGAACACCGCGCTCCTGCTCGCCGCCCACGCGCGCAGCACCGACGCCCAGGCGCTGGTGGCGCGCGGCTGGTTGCGGGACCTGTCGCTGCCGCCGGCCGAGGCGCGGCGTCTCATCGCACCCGCCAGGGCCGTCGACGATCGGGACCGCGAGCGGGACCCCGCCGCCATCGCGCTCAGGGTGCCCTCGGTGGCGTTCCGGTTCCTGCGCGACCATCTCGCCACCGGCCCGGTGCTCGTCCAGGTGCCGATGGCCGGCTATGACGCGGCCCTCGACTGTGCCCGGTGCCTCAACCGGGCGGTGTGCGGCGCATGCGGGGGCCCGCTGCGTGCCCGGGCCAAGGGCGAGCCGCAGTGCGCGGTCTGCGGCCATCGTCCGGTGCGTTGGACGTGCCCGCACTGCCACACCGGTACCCTCCGGGCTCCCCTCCCCGGCGCGGCCCGCACCGCGGAGGAGCTGGCCCGCGCCTTCCCCGGGGTCTTGGCGGTCAACAGCTCAGCCGATCGCATCCGCGACGAGGTGCCCGACGAGCCGGCGATCGTCGTCGCGACCCCGGGCGCCGAACCGGCGGCGCCCACAGGCTATGCGGGCGTGCTGATCCTCGACGGCGAGGTGACGCTGGCACGCGCCGAGCTCCGCGCCGCGGAGGAGGCGGTGCGCCGATGGACCAACGCGGCCGCCCTGGCCCGGGGCCCGCGCGACGGCGGGTCGGTGCTGATCGTGGGGCCGCCGCAGCATCCGGCGGTCCAGGCCCTGGTCCGCGCGGACCCCGTCGGGTTCGCCGAACGGGAGCTCGCCGACCGCGCCGACGCCGGCCTCACCCCGGCCGTCAAGCTGGTTCGTCTCGTCGGCCAGCCCGAGGCCCTGCGTGACTTCCTCGACAACGACGACTGGGCCGGGGTGGATATCCTCGGACCCACCGAGGTCGGCCCCGACCGGTGGGCGGCGCTGCTGCGTGTCCCCATGGCACAGGCCAGGGACCTGACCGCCCGGGTGAAGAGCGCCGCGGCCATCCGGTCCGCGCGCAAGGAGCGGGGACTGCTCGGGATCCACGTGGACCCTGAGGCATTGGAGGACAGATGAGGATCGTGTTCGCCGGCACGCCCGAGGTGGCGCTGCCGTCGCTGGAGGCACTGCTGCGCTCGGCTCACGAGGTCGTGGCCGTCGTCACCCGGCCGGACGCGCCGGCCGGCCGCGGCCGCCGCCTGACTCCCTCCCCGGTCGCCGCCCGGGCCATGGAGTTGGGGCTCGAGGTGCTCACCCCTGCCCACCCGCGCGACCCCGGATTCCAGGCCCGCCTGCGCGAGATCGCCCCGGACGCCTGCGCCGTCGTGGCCTACGGCGCCCTGTTGCCGCAGACCGCGCTCGACATTCCGACCCACGGCTGGATCAACCTGCACTTCTCCCTCCTGCCGCGGTGGCGCGGGGCCGCGCCCGTGCAGCGGGCGATCATGGCCGGCGACGACCTGATCGGCACGGCGTGCTTCCGGATCGTCCGGGAGCTCGACGCCGGGGACGTCTACAGCATGGAGTCCCGCCCGCTGCCGGAGGCGACCGCCGGGGAGGTGCTGGCGATGCTCGCCGACTCGGGTGCGGCGCAGCTGGTGGCGACGATGGACATGGTCGCGGAGGGGCGGGAGCCCACCCCCCAGCCGGCCGACGGCGTCACCGTCGCTCCGAAGATCACCGTCGAGGAGGCGCGCCTCGACTGGGCCCGGCCCGCGGATGAGCTGCGCCGGCACATCCTCGCCTGCTCGCCCGACCCGGGCGCCTGGTGTGAGGTCTCCGGCCAGCGGCTCAAGGTGTTCCGGGCCCGGGCTGCGGAACCCGCCGAGCTGGCCCCCGGAGAGCTCGCTGTCACGCGGTCCGCCGTCGCGGTCGGCACCGGCGAGGGGACCCTCGAACTGCTCGAGGTCCAGGCCGCGGGCAAGCGCCGCATGCCGGCCGCCGACTGGGCGCGCGCCCTGCCCACCGGGACGGTGCTGTCGTGAGCGCGCGACGCGTCGCGTTCGACGTCCTGCGCCAGGTCACCGGCGAGGGCGCCTACGCCAATCTCGCGCTCGCCAAGCGGCTGGCCGTGGCCGGCCTCGACTCCCGCGACGCGGCGCTCGTCACCGAACTCGTCGCCGGGACCTGCCGCCTCATGGGGACCTACGACCGGATCATCGAGGCCGCCGGCGGCCGTGCGCTGGGCTCGCTGCAGCCCGCCGTCGTCGACCTCCTCCGCCTCGGCACCCACCAGCTGCTGAGCATGGACGTGAAACAACACGCCGCCGTCGGGACCACGGTGGAGTTGGCGCGCGGCACGGTCGGACAACGGGTGACCGGCGTCGTCAACGCCATCCTGCGCAAGGTCGCCGCGCGCACCCTCGACGAGTGGACGGACCACCTCGCGTCGGGCGCGGACGAGCGCGAGGCCCTGGCCCTGCGCGGCCATCATCCGCGATGGATCGTGGACGCGTACGCCGACCTGCTGCCCACCGAGGAACTGCCGGCCGCGTTGGCGGCCAACAACGTCAACCCCACGCCGACGCTGGTCGTGCGTCCGGGCCTCGCCGAGGTGGCCGACCTGCTCGACGCGACCCCGACCCCGTTCTCCCCGTTCGGCGCCACATCGACCCGGCCGCCCGGCGAGCAACCGCTCGTCCGCGATGGCCGCGCGGGCGTCCAGGACGAGGGGTCGCAGCTGGTGGCCTGGGCGCTGGCCCGGGCCGACGCGCCCGAGGGGCCGTGGCTCGACATGTGCGCCGGGCCCGGCGGGAAGGCCGCCCTCCTGGCAGGTCTGGCGCGTCGGGACGGACGCTGGCTGCTGGCCAGCGAGGCGCAGGAACACCGGGCGCGCCTGGTGCGGCAGGCGCTGTCCGCCTACCCGGACGGCACCGTCACCATCACCGCCGACGGGACCGCCCCGGCGTGGGACGCCGCCTTCGCCCGGATCATGGTCGACGCGCCGTGCACCGGCCTGGGGGCGCTGCGCCGGCGCCCGGAGTCCCGCTGGCGGCGCTCACCCGAGGACGTGACGGCGCTCGGCGGGTTGCAGCGCTCCCTGCTCCGGCACGCCGTGGAGTCGCTGCGGCCGGGCGGGGTGGTGGCGTACGTCACCTGCTCGCCGCACCGGGCGGAGACGGTCGAGGTGGTCGACGACGTGCTGGCCGAGATGCCCGACGCGCGCCGCCTCCACGCCCCGGATCTGCTGCCGGAGGTCCCTGACTGCGCACTCGGCGATGACGTCCAGCTCTGGCCGCACCGGCACGGCACCGACGCGATGTACCTCGCCCTCCTCACCCGCTGAGCGGGCGATAGGGTGACGGCCATGCGCATCACACCGAGCATCCTCAACGCGGACTTCGCCAACCTCGCCGCCGAGATCGCCCGCATCCCGAGCGCCGACGCCGTGCACGTGGACGTCATGGACAACCACTTCGTGCCCAACCTGACCATCGGGCTGCCCGTGGTGGAGTCGCTGCGCCGCTGCACGGACCAGATGCTCGACATCCACCTCATGATCGAGGACCCGGACCGGTGGGCGCCGGCCTTCGCCGAGGCGGGCGCCGAGTCGGTGACCTTCCACGTCGAGGCCGCCAAGGCCCCGGTGCGCCTGGCCCGCGAGCTGCGCCGCACGGGCGCCCGGGCGTCGATGGCGCTGAAGCCCGCCACCCCCATCGAGCCGTACGAGGACGTGCTCGGCGAGCTCGACATGGTGCTGCTCATGACGGTCGAGCCGGGCTTCGGGGGACAGAAGTTCCTCGATCTCGTCCTGCCGAAGATCCGCCGCACCCGCGCGCTCATCGGGAGCCGCCCCATCTGGCTGCAGGTCGACGGCGGGGTGAGCCTCGAGACGATCGGGCGCTGCGCGGAGGCCGGTGCCGACACCTTCGTCGCTGGCTCAGCCGTCTACAGCGCCGACGACGCGGACGCCATGGTCACCGCCCTGCGCAACACGGCCCTCGCCGCCCACCGGCACTGATCCCGGGCGCCGCCTCAGCCCTCGTGGCCCCGGCGGCGCAGGAACTTCTCCAGCTCGGCCGCGATGGTGTCGCCGGTGGCCTCCTGGACCTCTTCCTGGTCCCGCGCCTCCTCGAGCTGTTCGATGTACTCCGCGATGTCCGGGTCCTGCTGGCTCAGCTGATCGACCGCGGTCGACCAACGCTCCGCCTCCTCGGGGATCGACTTGTGGTCCAAGGCGACCCGCAGCACGCCCTCGAGTTCGGTGAGCAGCGCCTCCTGGGCCTTCGGATTCGGCGGTGCGGCGACGTAGTGCGGCACCGACACCCACAGCGAGGCCGCAGGGATGCGGGCGTGGAGCATGAGCTGGCTGGCCACGCCGATCATGCCCGTCGGGCCCGTGTAGTCGTTGGGCTGGATCGACAGGCGCTGCTCGACCCCCGGGTCCGACGTGTAGAGCCCGACGGGGAGGGGGCGGGAGTGCGGCGTGTCGCTCAGCATCGCCCCCAGGAACACCACGATGTCCGGCTCGACCCGCTGCACGTGGCCGATCAACTCGGCGGCGAACGTGCGCCACAGCAGGTTCGGCTCGGGTCCGATCATGACGACCAGGTCTCGGTCCGGGTGGTTGACCACCCGGATCCGCACCCCGGGCCACTCCACCCACGGGCCGTCGGCGGCGCGATGGAGCATGGGACGGGTGGCCTGAAAGTCGTAGAAGCGTTCGTCGTCGATGGCGCCGGCGTCTGATCCCGGATACGCGTCGATGAGATGACGCAGCAGGTCGCTCGCCGCGTTGGCCGCGTCGTTCCAGCCCGAGAACCCGATCAGCACGGCGGGGTCGCGGAGGCCTTCCAGCGGCGTGAACTGCATTCATCCACCCTATCGCGGTGCCGGTAGCCTTGGCGGGTGCCCACTTCCCTCTCAGAGTTGCTCAACCGCCGTGTCCTGGTCGCCGATGGCGCCATGGGGACGATGCTGCAGTCCTTCGGGGACCTGACGCTCGAGGAGGATTTCCTCGGCCTCGAGGGCTGCAACGAGATCCTCAACGTGACGCGCCCCGACGTGGTCGCCGCAGTGCACCGCGCCTACTTCGCAGCCGGCTCGGATGCCGTGGAGACCAACACCTTCGGCACCAACCTCGCCGCGCTGGCCGAGTACGACATCGTCGGACGGCTTGAGGAGCTGGCCGAGGCCGCCTCGCGGATCGCGCGGGGGGTCGCCGACGAGTTCAGCACGGACGAACACCCCCGGTTCGTCCTCGGGTCCATCGGTCCGGGCACCAAGCTGCCCACGCTGGGCCACATCGCGTACGCAGACATCCGCGACGCCTACCAGCGGCAGGTCGAGGCCATGATCCGCGGCGGGATCGACGCGGTCCAGATCGAGACCTCGCAGGATCTGCTACAGGCGAAGGCCGCCGTCATCGCCTCCAAGCGTGCCCGCGAGGCCGCGGGCGTCGACCTGCCCATCCTCGTCAACGTCACAGTCGAGACCACCGGCACCATGCTGCTGGGATCCGAGATCGGGGCGGCGCTCACCACGCTCGAAGCGCTGGGCATCGACTGCATCGGCCTCAACTGCGCCACCGGCCCCGCCGAGATGAGCGAGCACCTCAGGCACCTGTCGCGTCGCGCCGGGATCGCGATCGGCGCCATGCCCAACGCGGGGCTGCCCGAACTCACGGCCGACGGTGCCCGCTACCCGCTGGGGCCCGTGGGGATGGCCGACGCGCTGGGCGCCTACGTGGCCGAGTACGGCCTGGCGGTCATCGGCGGCTGCTGTGGCACCACGCCGGAGCACATCCGGCTGCTCGCCGAGCGGTACGGCGGCCGCGACGTCGCCCCCCGCACGCCGCAGCCGGAGCGCGCCGCGTCATCGCTGTACATCGAGGTGCCCTTTCAGCAGGACGCCAGCTACCTCACCATCGGGGAGCGCACGAACGCGAACGGGTCCAAGGCGTTCCGCGAGGCGATGCTGGCGGAGAACTGGGACGAATGCGTCGAGATCGCCAAGGCGCAGGCCCGCGACGGCGCGCACGTCCTCGACCTCTGCGTCGACTACGTCGGCCGTGACGGCTCCCGCGACATGGCCCTGCTGGCGTCGCGGCTGTCGACCGCGGTCACCCTGCCCATCGTCCTGGACTCGACCGAACCGGAGGTGCTGCGCGCCGGACTCGAGCGGCTCGCCGGCCGCTCCATCATCAACTCCGTCAACTACGAGGACGGCGACGGGCCGGAGTCGCGGTTCGGGCGCATCATGCCGCTGGTGAAGGAGCACGGCGCCGCCGTCGTGGCGCTGACGATCGACGAGGAGGGCCAGGCCCGCACCGCCGAGTGGAAGGTGCGGGTGGCGTCGCGCCTCATCGACGACCTCGTCGGCAACTGGGGCATGGACGTCGGCGACATCCTCGTCGACTGTCTGACGTTCCCCATCGCCACCGGCCAGGAGGAGACGCGCCGCGACGGCCTGGAGACCATCGAGGCCATCGCCGAACTCAAGCGTCGCTATCCCGGGGTGCGCACCACGCTGGGTGTGAGCAACGTGTCGTTCGGCCTCAACCCCGCTGCCCGCATGGTGCTGAACTCGGTGTTCCTTCACGAGTGCGTCGCGGCCGGGCTCGACTCGGCCATCGTGCACAGCGCCAAGATCATCCCGATGGACCGGATCCCCGAGGAACAGCGCGAGGTCGCGCTGGACCTGGTGCACGACCGGCGCCGCGAGGGCTACGACCCGCTCACGCGGTTCCTCGAGCTGTTCGAGGGCGTCACGGCAGCCTCCGTGCGCGCGTCGCGGGCGGCGGAGCTGGCGGCGCTTCCGCTGGGGGAGCGCCTCCAGCGGCGCATCATCGACGGCGAGGGCAAGGGACTGACGGCCGACCTCGACGAGGCGCTGGAGACCAAGCCCGCCCTCGACATCATCAACGAGGACCTGCTGGCCGGCATGAAGGTCGTCGGCGAGCTGTTCGGATCGGGGCAGATGCAGCTGCCGTTCGTGCTGCAGTCCGCCGAGGTGATGAAACAGGCCGTCGCCCACCTCGAGCCGCACATGGACAAGGCCGACGTCGGCGCGGGCAAGGGCACGCTCGTCCTCGCGACCGTGCGCGGCGACGTGCACGACATCGGCAAGAACCTCGTCGACATCATCGTCAGCAACAACGGCTACACGGTGATCAACATCGGCATCAAGCAGCCGATCCAGGCCATCATCGACGCCGCCGAGCAGCACGGCGCCGACGCCATCGGCATGTCCGGGCTCCTGGTCAAGTCCACGCTCGTCATGAAGGACAACCTGGCCGAGCTCAACCGCCTGGGACTGGCGCAGAAGTACCCGGTGCTGCTGGGCGGCGCCGCGTTGACCAGGACCTTCGTCGAGCATGACCTCGGCGACATGTTCGACGGCGAGGTCCGCTACGCCAAGGACGCGTTCGAGGGCCTGGCCCTCATGGACGCCGTCATGGCCGTCAAGCAGGGCATTCCGGGCGCCACCCTCCCCGAGCCCCGCAAGCGCCGGCTGGCGAAGACGTCGCTGGTGGAGCTCGTGGAGCCCGAGCTGGGCGTCCGGTCCGACGTCGCCCGCGACGTGGACGTGCCGACACCCCCGTTCTGGGGCACCCGGGTGGTCAAGGGCATCGCGCTGGCCGATGTCGCGGCCTGGCTGGACCACCGCGCCACGTTCCTCGGCCAGTGGGGGCTCAAGCCGCTGCGCGGCGGCGCCACCTACGAGGAGCTGGTCGAGACGGAGGCCATGCCGCGGCTGCGGATGTGGCTGGATCGGATCAAGACCGACAACCTCGCCAATTTCGGGGTGGTCTACGGCTACTTCCCCGTCCACTCTGCGGGCGAGACCCTCATCGTCGGCGCACCGGAGGAGCCCACCCGCGAGGTGGCCCGGTTCACCTTCCCGCGCCAGCGCCGCGACCGCCGGCTGTGCCTGGCCGACTTCTTCCGCGACGAGGAGGAGGCCGCGCAGCACGGTCCCGACGTCCTCGCGATGCAGCTGGTCACCATGGGGTCCGCCGTCGCGCAGGAGACCCAGCGCCTGTTCGAGAACGACGCCTACCGCGACTACCTGGAGCTGCACGGCCTGTCGGTCCAGCTGACCGAGGCGCTGGCCGAGCTGTGGCACAGCCGGGTCCGGGAGGAGTTGGGCCTGGGCGGAGCCGACGGCGACGTCCTGGCGGCCATCCGCGATCAGGCCTACCGCGGCTCGCGCTACTCGTTCGGTTATCCCGCCTGCCCCGACCTGGCGGACCGGGCCACGCTCGTGCGCCTGCTGGACCCGTCGCGCATCGGGGTCGAGCTGAGCGAGGAGTTGCAGCTGCACCCGGAGCAGTCGACCGACGCCATCGTCGTCCACCACCCGGAGGCGAAGTACTTCAATGCCGGCTGAACCACGCGCCGTCCTGTGGGACTTCGACGGCACCCTGGTCGACACCGAGCCCCTCTGGGCCGCGACGGAACGGGTGATGCTCGCCGAGTACGGCGTCGAGTGGGGCGAGGACGAGATGCTGGCCTGCCACGGTCAGCACGCCCTGCTCACCGCGCAGATGATGGCGGACGACATGGGCATTCCCGATCGGGCCGCCGAGGTGTGGCGCGAGCTGCACGAGCGCATCGCCGGGCACATCCGTTCCAACGACCTGCCCTGGCTGCCGGGAGCCCGTGAGCTCATGGCGGAACTCGACGACGCGGGGGTGCCCTGCGCCATCGTGACGGCCAGCGACCGCATCATCCTCGACGCCGCGCGGGAACGCCTGCCGCGCAACCTCGAGGTCATCGTCACGGTCGACGAGGTCAGCCGCGCGAAGCCGCACCCGGAGGGCTACCTCACCGCGGCGCGCCGGCTGGGGGTCGATCCCCGGGACGCCGTCGCGCTCGAGGACTCGGTGCCGGGCACCACCGCCGCCCTGGCGGCGGGCGCCGTGGTCTACGCTGTCCCGACGATGGTGAGCCTCGACCCGCATCCGCGCATGCACGTGTCGGCCACCGGCCTATCGGCCACGAGCTGGGCGGACCTCACCGCGATCTGGCGCGAACTGAAGGAGAACTGACGTGAACCTCTCCGGGGTGAAGACGGGGCCGCTGCAGGCGGGCGAGCGCGTCACGCTCACCGACGGCAAGGGTCGACGCAAGTCCATCGTGCTCAAGGACGGGGGCGTGTGGCACACCACGAAGGGGGCGGTCAGCCACGACGACCTCATCGGCGGCCCCGAGGGCGTCACCGTCGTCTCCGCGGGTGGGCAGCAGTACCTCGCCTTCCGGCCCTTGATGAGCGAGTTCATGGTGTCCATGCCGCGCGACGCCGCGGTGATCTACCCCAAGGACGCCGCGCAGATCCTCATGTGGACCGACATCTTCCCCGGCGCCCGGGTGCTGGAGGCGGGGGTCGGTTCCGGCGCCCTGTCGCTGGCCTTGCTGCGCGCCATCGGGCCGGAGGGACGGCTGCACTCCTACGAGCGCCGCCAGCAGTTCGCCGACGTCGCCCGCGGCAACGTCGAGACGTTCCTCGGCGGGCCGCACCCGGCGTGGACGATCACCGTCGGCGACCTCGTCGACGCCATCGTCGACGAGCCCATCGACCGCGCCATCCTCGACATGCTCGCCCCCTGGGAGTGCATCGACGCCGTCGCCGAGCGGCTCGTGGCCGGGGGAGTGCTCACCTGCTACGTCGCCACCGCCACCCAGCTCGGACGGGTCGCGGATACACTGCGGGCGCACGGCGGCTTCACCGAACCCCACGCCACCGAGACCACCGTGCGCGACTGGCACGCGGAAGGTCTGGCCATCCGGCCCGGCCACGGCACGTCCGGACACACCGGCTTCCTCATCATCTCCCGGCGGCTCGCCCCGGGCCAGGCGGCGCCGATGCGAAAGCGGCGCCCCGCGCCGGGCGCCTACGGCCCGGACTACCGCGGACCCCGGCCCGCCAACATCCCCGCCGAGCTGGGCGGGCGGGGGAGCGACGATGCCGACGAGTGAGGCGCCGGCGGGGAGCGTGCGCCCGCAGCGGCGCGTCCTCATTCTCGGCGCGGGCCTCGTGGGCTCCTCGCTCGGCCTGGCGCTCACCCGCGCCGGCTACGACGTCATGCTGTGGGATATCGTCCCGTCGCACTCGCTGGTCGCCGCCGGGCTCGGCGCGGGGCGCATCTCGGACGAGGCCACCGACGACCCCGACATCGTCGTCGTGGCGACGCCGCCCGGTGTGATCCCCGACCTGGTGGCCGAGGTCCTGGGCAAGTTCCCGGGCGCCGTGATCACCGACGTCGGGTCGGTCAAGGCGCCCATCCTGGCCGCCGTCGCCAGGCTCGCGCCGGAGCATCGCCGCTACGTGGGATCACATCCCATGGCCGGCTCCCAGTTCACGGGTCCGCTGACGGCATCGGCGGACCTGTTTCGCGACCGCACCTGGGTGGTCACACCCGTCGACGGCAACACCGCCGCCGATGTCGCGGCCGTCGAGGGACTGGCCCGCGACGTCGGCGCCCGGGTCATCACGATGCCGCCGGACGAGCACGACGAGGCCGTGGCGCAGGTCAGCCACGTGCCGCACCTCATGAGCATCCTCACCGCCGGGCATCTGCGCGAGGTGCCGCTGGAGAACCTGCGCCTCGCCGGGCAGGGCATCCGCGACGTCACCCGCATCGCCGGCTCGGATCCCGGGCTGTGGCGCCAGATCCTCACCGCCAACGCCGACGCGGTCCGCCGCGAGCTGCGCGAGGTCTCCGACGACCTGGCGCACCTCATCGGGGTGCTGGACGACCCGGAGGGGCTCGAACGGTTCCTGGCGGTCGGGCAGGCCGGCGCGCACGCCCTGGTCGGCAAGCACGGCCACGACCCGCTGGACACCGTGCGCGTCACCGTCGAGATCCCCGACGAGCCCCGGGCCCTCGCGCGGCTGTTCACCGACATCGCCGAGGCCGGATTCAACGTCGAGGACTTCGACCTCACACACGACCCGGTGCGGGAGGTCGGCTACCTGTCGATCGCCGTCGAGCGCGACGTGGCTGAGCAGCTGCGCACCAACATCGTCGCCCGCGGCTGGACCGGCTGGGCGAGCAGGGGAGGACCGGAATGAGCACGCTCATCGCCATCGACGGACCGAGCGGGTCGGGGAAGTCCACGACCGCCAGGCTCCTGGCCCGGCGGCTCGGGCTGGGCTACCTGGACACCGGAGCGATGTACCGCGCCGCCACGTGCGAGTACCTGCGTCGCTTCCCCGACGGTGCCGGCGCCGAGGAGGCCGCAGACCTGGTGCGGTCGTGCCGGCTGGTCGTCGAGACGTCACCGGACGAGCCGCGGTTCCGCATCAACGACACCGACGTCACCGAGGAGATCCGCGAACCCCGGATCTCCGCCGCCGTGTCCGGGCTCGCGACGAACCTGGAGGTCCGCCGGCTGCTCACGGCACTCATGCGCGACATCATCGCGGCTCACTCCCGGGACATGGTCGTCGAGGGCCGCGACATCACGACGGTCGTCGCGCCCGACGCCGACGTGCGGGTGCTGCTGGTGGCCGATCCGCAGGCCCGGGTTGCGCGGCGGGCGGCCGAGGTGGCGGGCCGGGCGACCACGGAGGACGTCACCGATCAGGTCCTGCGCCGGGACCGGGACGACTCGACGGTGTCAAACTTCACGCAGGCCGCGGACGGGGTCACCGTCATCGACTCGACGTTCCTGAGCCCCGACGAGGTGGTGGACCGGATCGTCGCGCTCGTGCCGTCGCGGTAGCCCACGCGCGGCCCCGGTAGGATGGGCGTTCCGCCTGGACACCCAAGGAGCCCCAGTGACCGAGCTGCGCAAGCCGATCATCGCCGTCGTCGGCCGCCCGAACGTCGGTAAGTCGACACTCGTCAACCGCATCCTGGGCCGGCGGGAGGCTGTGGTGCAGGATACGCCGGGCGTGACCCGGGACCGGGTCTCGTACGACGCGAACTGGAACGGTCGCGAGTTCGTCCTCGTGGACACCGGAGGCTGGATGTCGGACGCCACCGGCATGGCCGCCCAGATCGCGGAGCAGGCCGAGCTGGCCATCTCGATGGCCGACGCGGTGCTCTTCGTCGTCGACGCGACGGTGGGCACGCTCGACGAGGACGAGGCCGTCGTGCGCGTGCTGCGCCGCTCGCAGAAGCCCGTGGTGCTGGCGGCCAACAAGGTCGACGACCAGCGCCACGAGGCGATGGCCGCCTCGATGTGGAATCTCGGGCTGGGGGAGCCCTATCCCGTCTCCGCGTTGCACGGCAGAGGCTCCGGCGATCTGCTCGACGCGATCCTCGATGCCCTGCCCGAGGCGCCGCGCGAGCACGAGGTCGAGGAGGCCGGGCCGCGCCGCGTCGCGATCGTCGGCAAGCCGAACGTGGGCAAGTCGTCGCTGCTCAACAAGCTCGCCGCCCAGCAGCGGGTCGTCGTGTCCGACGTGAGCGGCACCACCGTGGATCCCGTGGACGAGATCGTCGAGGTCGGTGGCCAGGTGTACCGGCTGATCGACACCGCTGGCATCCGCCGCCGCGTCAAGGAGGCCAGCGGCCACGAGTACTACGCGAGCCTCCGCACGCAGGCCGCCATCGAGCGGGCCGAGGTGTGCATCATGGTCGTGGACGCCTCTGAGCCCATCACGGACCAGGATCTGCGCATCCTCAGCTCCATCGAGGAGGCGGGGCGGGCGCTGGTCATCGCCTTCAACAAGTGGGACCTGACCGACGAGGAGCGCCGCAAGTACCTCGACCGCGAGATCGAGCGGGACCTGGTCGGCTACCGGTGGGCCCCGACGATCAACATCTCCGCCCTGACCGGCCGCAACGTCGACAAGCTGAGCAAGGCCATCGAGGAGGCGGCCGCCGGCTGGGAGACGCGGGTGTCCACCGGCAAGCTCAACGCCTTCCTGGGGCGCCTGGCCGCGGCACATCCGCACCCCGTGCGGGGAGGCAAGCAGCCGCGCATCCTCTTCGGCACCCAGGCACAGAACTGCCCGCCGACCTTCATCCTGTTCACCAGCGGCATGATGGACGAGACCTACAAGCGATTCGTCGAGCGCCGCCTCCGCGAGGACTTCGGCTTCGTCGGGTCGCCGGTGCATGTCGAGGTCCGCGCGCGGGAGAAGCGCAAGGACCGCGCCTGAGCCGTCACCTCCCCGATGTGCGCTCCGGCGCAGGACTCGCTAAGCTATCCGAGTTGCCGCAAGGCGACGGCGGGCTGTAGCGCAGCTTGGTAGCGCACTTGACTGGGGGTCAAGGGGTCGCAGGTTCAAATCCTGTCAGCCCGACGAGGTATCACGCCTTGTCACATCGTAGATCGCAGCGGGCACCACACCGTGAGTCGCAGATCCGATGACGCCGAAGGACACGCCAGGTCGTCCACCGTCCCGATCGAAAGGCGGCACGATGAGCGCGACTCCGCTCCCGACCTCCACGACGGAATCCGCGCACCCGCCACGCAGGACGTGGCTCGCCCGCCTGCTGCGCCAACGGACCCAGCCCGGCGAGCCCGAGGCCGAGTCGACGGCCGCCCCCGACCGGCTGCCCCTCGTGTCGCTCGCCACGCGGGTCGGGGCCATCGCCCTGGTCTCCGGGGCGTCGGCGTCTCAGGCCACCGAGATGATCCTGCGGCTCGGACTCGCCCACGGGGTCCGGTTCCAGGTCGACGTCACCTACACGGCGATCACCGTGGCGTGCACCGAGTCCGACGGCGGGGGAGTCCCGCTGAACCTCTTCCGCACCGTGCCGGCCCTCGACCGCGACTACGCCCGCCTCGCGCACCTCGAGTCGGTCGTCGACGCCGTCGCCCGCGGCGAGCAGTCGGTCGAGGAGGCCACCGAGGACCTGGTCCGGTGGCGCTCGCGCGGCATCGTGTATCGACGATGGGTGACGTCCGTGGTGGCCTTCGCCCAGGGTGCGAGCATCACCGCACTCCTCGGCGGCGTACCGCTGGAGATCGCCGTCGCGGGCCTGGCCACCCTGCTGGTGCACGAGGTGACCGCGTGGCTTGGGCGCACCAACGCGTCCTACTTCTACGCCCAGGTCGCGGCCGGGGCGATTCCGATGACCGTGGCCATTGTCCTGATGTACCTGCGGTCGCACGGCGTCACCGACCTGTGGGCGCTGTCGCCATCGCTCGTCGTGGCAGCCGGCATGGTCACGATGCTGGCGGGGCTGGGCGTCGTCGGGGCGGCCCAGGACGCCCTGGACGGCTACTACATCACCGCGGCCGCGCGCATCGTGGACCTGGTGATGCGCACCGGAGGGCTGATCCTGGGCGTCGTGGCGGTGCTCTGGCTGGGTGTCCGGATCGGGGTGCCCGCCTATCTGGTGCCCGAGTCGATCCCGCCGCATCACCCGACGGTGCAGGTGGTGGCGGCTGCCGTCTTCGCCACGGCCGTCGGTCTGTTCGGGCGGTTCGGGCCCCGTGGCGCCCTCATCGCAGGCCTGGGCGGAGCGCTGGGCTGGACCATGTACCTGCTGCTGCTTCCGCTGGTCGGCGGCGACTACGCCGTGGCGGCCGGTGGAGCAGCCGCCGTCGTGGCGGTGTTCGCCCACCCCGTCGGGCGCTGGATGCGTCTGCCTGCCATCGCCATCGTGACCGTCGGCATCGTGCCCCTGATGCCCGGACTCATCCTGTACCGAGGCCTGTTCCATCTCGTCGTGGGCATGCCGGCCGTGGAGCCGGGCGACACCGCGGGCGAGATGTTCCTCTTGGCCGCGGTGACGGGTGTCATGCTGGCGGTGGGCAGCTCCGTCGGCTCGACCCTCGGGCGGCACCTCGCGCAGCCGACGGAGCAGTTGGCCCGGCTTGCGCTGCGCGCGTCCCTGCGCCGAGGTCAGCAGGCGCGCACCTGACGCGACGAGGTCACTGATAGCGCTTGAGGATCTCCTTCATCTGCGCGATCTCCTTCTCCTGCGCTTCCACGATCTCCGTGCAGAGCTGCTCGATCTCCGGGTCGGTGATGGTGGCCTCCTGGCACACCAGGATGGCGCGCGAGTGGTGCGGGATCATCGAGGTGAGGAACCCTTCGTCGCCGACGCCGACCTCGCTGCGGCCCATGAAGAACGCCGCGAGGAAGACGGCGATGAAGCCGACCAGCAGGATGACGTTGAGCAAACGTGTTCTTCAGCGCCCCACAAAACCGCGACGGGCGGCCTCCAGTGGCCTGTCGTGATGTCGGACCCTGTCAGAGATGGGTGCCGGTGCCCGGTTGGTGGGCTGTCGATGCGGCCTGGACGAGCCGGATCGCGGAGGTCGGATCAGCGGTGCCTGGATCCGTGCCCGCCGCGACGGTGCCGCTGCCGCTCGCGGTGCGCCAGGACAGCCATCGCGCGAGCCATGACAGCAGCAGGTTGATGGTGAGGTAGATGACCAGGGTCACGACGAAGAGAGTGAACAGGTAGCGGTTGCCGAAGAAGCTGGCGAGGTTGTTCATGTTGCTGCGGATGATCTCGTTGTAGCCGACGATGTAGCCGAGCGAGGTGTCCTTGAGCAGGACCACGAGCTGCGCCACGATGATCGGCAGCATCTGTCGGAACGCCTGGGGGAACTCGACCAGCAGCTTCGACTGGAACTCGCGCATGCCCAGGCTGAGCGCCGCCTCGCGCTGCCCCCGAGGGAGGGCGGCCAGTCCTGCGCGCAGCGCCTCCCCGATCAGGGTGCCGTTGTACACGATGAGCGCGAGGACCACCGCCCAGAATGCGCCGGTGGAGGCCACCAGCAGGATGAAGAGCATCATTAGCAGGACCGGCATACCGCGGAAGAACTCGAGCAGGATGGCGGTCGGTATGCGGACCCACGGCAGCCGGGAGCTGCGCAGGAGGGACAACACGACGCCGAGAGCGACGGCACCGGCGGCCGCGACGGCCGCGGCCTGGAGCGTGGCCGCGACTCCGGTGCCGATGAAGCCCCACACCTGCGGGTCGGTGAGGATGTCCCACCGGGATGCGTCGAACATTCCCGGAAGGGTGATGCCGCCCGAGACCCGCGGCGCCGCGAGGATCCAGATGATCCAGGCCGCCCCGGCCGCGATCGCCGCGAGCGAGACCACTGAACCGATGAGGGAGGCGCGGCGGGCTCGGGGGCCCGGTGCGTCGAACAGGACGCTGGTGGCGCTCATCGCGACACCACCCAACGCTTCTCGAGCTGGACGGCGGCGAAGCCCAGCGGCACGGTAACCACCAAGTACAGAGCCGCCGCGACCAGGAGGAGGGGGAGGACGATGTTGCCGTTGTCGTTGACGAGTTGCCGGGTCGTCGCGAACAGCTCGACGACGAAGAACCCGCCCGCGACCGAGGTGTTCTTGGTGAGGGCGATGTACACGTTGATGAGCGGTGGGATCGTCATGCGGAACGCCTGCGGCAGCACGACCAGCGTCACGGTCTGGCCGAAGCCGAGGCCGATGCTCCGAGCGGCCTCGGCCTGGCCGACGGGCACGCCGTTGATCCCGGAACGCAACGCCTCCGCGACGAACGGCGAGGTGTAGTAGGTGAGCGCGACCAGCGCCAGCAGGAGGAACGGGGCCCGGACTCCCAGCATGGGCAGCACGAAGGCGGTGAAGAAGAACACGAGGGTGAGCGGCGTGTTGCGCGCGACCTCCGTCCAGATCGCCGCGAACCATCGCAGGACCGGGACAGGGGAGATCCGCAACGCGGTGATGACCGTGCCGAGGACGAGGGAGAGCCCGCCGGATACGGCCAACAGCAGCACCGTCATTCGCAGTCCCTCCCAGAACTCGGGCATGAGCGACCAGAGCTGCGTCATGGGTTCTCCTTCCGTGTGGGGGCGTGGGGGGGGGGGNCCGCCCCCCCCACGACGGGTCAGTAGCGATCCGGCGTGGGCGGCTCCACGAAGGGCAGGACGGTGCCCGCCGTCGAGTTCCATGCCTCTTCGTAGGTGCCGTCCGCGTAGCTCTTCTCCAGCACGTCGTTGATCCACATGCGGAAGTCCGTGTCGTCCAGGGCCAGCCCGATCCCGTAGGGCTCAGAGGTGAACGGCTCGCCGACCACCTTGAATTCCCCCTCGTTCTGGGCCGCGAGTCCCGCGAGGATCACGTTGTCGGTCGAAACCGCGACGACCGTGCCGTTGCGCAGCGGCTCCAGACAGTTGGAGTAGGTGTCGGTGAGCAGCGGCTCGGCGCCGATCTCCTCGAGCTTGGCGGCAGGCGTCGAGCCGGTCACCGAGCAGACGGGCTGTCCGACGAGGTCGGCCTCGCTCGTGATGTCCTCGTTATCGGCGAGGACGAGGATGGACTGGCCGGCCATGTAGTAGGGGCCCGCGAAGGAGACGACCTCCTTGCGCTTGTCGTTGATGGTGTAGGTCGCCACCACGATGTCGACCTGACCGTTCTCGATGAACGGTTCCCGGTTCGCGGACACCGTCTCGACCCACTTGATGTCCTCCTCGGCGATGCCGAGGTTCGACGCGATGAGCTTGCCGATCTCGACATCGAAGCCCTCCGGCACGCCGGACGGGCCCATGAGCCCGAACAACGGCTGGTCGAACTTGGTGCCGATCGTGATGGTGCCGGCCTCGCTCAACTCGGCCATGGTGGTGCCCTCGTCGAAGGTCACCTCGTCGCCGACCGGGGGGCTGCTCTCACTCGTCGTGGTGCCGGCGCACCCGGACAACGCGAATGCGCCCGCTGCGGCCAACGCCAGCACCGTTTTCCTCGTTCGTTGCATGCCTGCATTCCTTTCCTCGTGGGCGGTCGTCCGGGGTGGACGGCCGTCAAGGTCCGCCATCGGCGGGGTCAGTGGTGGAGGATCTTCGACAGGAAGTCCTTCGCCCGGTCGCTGCGGGGGTTGGTGAAGAACTCCTCGGGCGTGGCCTCCTCGACGATGGCGCCGTCCGCCATGAACAGAACCCGGTCGGCGGCCTTGCGGGCGAACCCCATCTCGTGGGTGACGACGACCATGGTCATGCCCTCCGCCGCCAGTCCGACCATCACATCGAGCACTTCGTTGATCATCTCGGGATCGAGCGCACTGGTGGGCTCGTCCAACAGGATAAGCTTCGGGTCCATCGCGAGCGAGCGTGCGATGGCGACCCGCTGCTGTTGCCCACCGGAGAGCTGGCTGGGCATCTTGCCGGCCTGGTCGGCCACCCCGACGCGCTCGAGCAACCGCATGGCCTTGTCCTCCGCGTCGTGCTTGGCCATCCCGCGCACCCGGATGGGTCCGAGCGTGACGTTTTCCAGCACCGTCTTGTGCGCGAAGAGGTTGAACGACTGGAAGACCATGCCCACGTCGGCTCTGAGCCGCGCCAGGTCCTTGCCCTCCTCGGGCAGAGGGCTTCCGTCGATCGTGATCGTGCCCGAGTCGATGGTCTCGAGTCGGTTGATGGCGCGGCACAGCGTCGACTTGCCGGACCCCGACGGGCCGATGACCACGACCACCTCCCCGCGGTGCACGACAGTGGTGATGTCGCGCAGGACATGCAGCTGGCCGAAATGCTTGTGGACGTGATCGACCACCACCAACGGGCGGCCAGACTCCACGGCGGGGCCCGTCGTGCGGCGTGAGGACGTCTCGGGTGTGTCCATGGGTGCACCCTACGAGCATGATGACGGCACCGGCATGGCTGGACGACCTGTTTACCAACCTGTTACAAGAAGGCAACCTCCGGTGAGACGACAAAGGGGGGCTGATGTTTGGGCGCGGCCCCAGATGGGTATGAGGGAGTTGTCCGAACCAACTCAACCCAAGGAGGAGTCATGGGATTCGACGATAAGGTCCGCAACGCTGCTGAAGAGGCCTCTGGCAAGGTCAAGGAAGGCGTGGGCAAGGCCACCGACAACGAGCGCCTCGAAGCCGAGGGCCAGGCCGAACAGACCTCCGCCGACATCAAGCAGGCCGGCGAGAAGGTCAAGGACGTCTTCAAGTAGGCCCCTACCCCAAGGCCGCCCCCGGATTCCCGGGGGCGGCCTTGGCATGTCCGCACTTGGGTCACCGCTGTCCGTGGCGTCGCGGCGAGGTCAGTCCGGTTGATCCGCTCCGAGCACGTGGAAGTGGGCGTGGTGGCGCCGGCCCCACGACACGACGCCATCGATGCCGGCAGCGTCGACCTGCAGCCGGCTGAGCAATACTGCCTCACCGCGCACCGCCGCGACGGCGGCCAGACCCAGGCCCCCCTTGCCGTCACCCCGGACCAGGACGGTCGTGCCGTCCGCGAAGCGCAGCCGCACGGCGCCCTCGGACCCGAAGGCCTCCGCGTGACGCAGCGGGGCGGCGCGATTGCGGACGCGCAGGAGCGCCTCAGCCAGGGCACCGCGCAGATCCGAGTGCGCGGCGGACGTGCGGGTCAGCTGCCGACGCAGCTCGTCGTCGAACAGTTCCTCGAAACGGTCGTGGCGCACGCGGTTGCGCATGCTCCAGTATCGCCCAGAGACAGCAGAAACCGTCTGGATCGTCATCGACGATCCAGACGGTTCCGATCAGGTCAACCCTGCGCGGCCTTGGCGTTGGCCTCGGTCTCCGCGATCTTGGTCAGGAGCTCATCGGTCCGAGACTCCTCCTCGAGGGATTGGGTCAGCAGGTCGTAGCCATCGGGCAGGCCCAACATCTTGGCCCAGCGCCGCAGGGTGCCGTAGCGGGTGATCTCGTAATGCTCGACCGCCTGGGCCGATGCGATGAGGGCCGCGTCCGCGGCCGGGCTGCCCTGATACTCCTCCAGGTGCTCGTCGCCCTCCTTGAGGATGCCGTCGATGGCGTCGCAGCGCTTGCTCGTCGGCTTGCGGTCGATCAGGGCGAAGACCTGCTCAAGCCGGCTGATCTGCCCTTGCGTCTCCGCCAGGTGGTGCTCGAACGCTGCTTTGAGTTCGTCTGACGCCGCCGCGTCCTGCAGCTTGGGCAGTGTCTTCAGGATGTGCCGCTCTGCGTAGTACATATCTCGCATCGTCGCGTAGAACAGCCCATCGAGGTTCTTGTCGGCCATTGCCGTGCCTTTCTCTCGGTGTGCCCGTCCGCCGTCGTCCACCCTGGGGCCGGCGTCGGCCGGGCTCACGCGTCCTTGCCTTGCCACACTATTTATGCAGTTACCCGATGTCAGCGGAGTCAAACACTTCCGCCGGGCACGCCGGGCCGGCTGCCCACGCCCGCCGGCCCGAGGCGCTGAACCCTTCCCAGAAGCGCTCGCGGATGCGAGGCTGGAGCCAGAGACAGCATCGAGGGGGAGGTCCGCCGGCGGGCAGCTACACCCGCTACTGGGGACCGGTGCCGATGGTCACTCACCTGCACGGCGCCGTCGGCGTGGGGGAGCAACTCGGCGTGACCCGACTCAACGTGTACGCGGGCCCGGCCGGCTTCTATCTCCTGCGAGACACGCCCCACGAGGGCATCACCGTCGCCGGATCCGGCGAAGCGGCCGAGCTGCCGGGGCCCGCGCCCCACCTCGGTGACGACCCGGACGCGACCTACCTGGAGATCCCGCTCGCGATCCAGGACAGATCGTTCAACGGCGACGGCTCGCTGTTCTACCCCGACGCTCGAGCATTCTTCGACGACACGGCCAGCGGCTTCATCCCGGACGACGAGCACGTGCCTCCGATCTGGAATCCGGAGTTCTTCGGCAACGTCATGATCGTCAACGGGCGCGCCTGGCCGTTCCACACGGTCGAGCAGCGTCGATACCGGCTCCGGGTGCTCAACGGCTGCCAGTCGAGGTTCCTCATCCTCTGGTGCTCCCGCCCGTTCCGCGAGTCGAGCACGACCCCGCGATCAGGCGGTTGACGCTGCTCGAGATGATGGCCTCCACGCTCGGGGTGCCGGTGGCGGCGATGCTCGGGGTCGTCGACGGCGACCCCGCCCAGGAGGCCGTGACCGGCCGGCACGACCGAGATCTGGGAGCTCTACAACGCGACCATGGACGCCCATCCCGTCCATCTCCACGAGGTGACGTTCGAGGTGGTCGACCGGCAGCCGATCACCGTCACGGAAGGGATGACGCCGACGGTGAGTCTGACGCCAGGGTCCTACCCGCGACCGCCCGAGCGGTGGGAGACGGGCCGGAAGGAGACGGTCATCGCGTATCCGGGTGAAGTCACGCGGCTCAAGGCTCGATTCGAGGTGCCCGGGCGATTCGTCTGGCACTGCCACATCCTCGAGCATGAGGACAACGAGATGATGCTGCCCTTCGTGATCCGCCCGGCCGACTGAGCCGCGGGCATGACGCGGCCCCCGCCGGATGATCCGACGGGGGCCGCGATGTTCAGGGCTGGGGCGTCACCGCCCGCGAGCCGTCCTCAGAGGGGGCGAATGTTCGCCGCCTGCAGGCCCTTGGGCCCACGCTCAGTCTCGTATTCCACCTTCTGGTTCTCCTCGAGGTTCCGGTGTCCCGTCCCCTGAATCGCGCTGAAGTGCGCGAACACGTCCGCCGAGCCGTCATCGGGAGCGATGAAGCCGTAGCCCTTGTCGGAGTTGAACCATTTCACGGTGCCAGTGGCCATGCCGTTATTCCTTCGTACCTGGACCACAGGGTGTGGCCGCTATCGGTAATCCTATGCCATGAATGGCGCAGATGCGGCACTCTGCGCCGAGGAACTACGATCTGGACCATGCGCCTCACACGGTGGCTGGGCCATCCGACCCGGGTCGTCCCCGCCGTCTACCTCCTCGGAGTGGCCGTCGGCACGGCCTTGCTGATGCTCCCACCGGCCACCGCGGACGGCAGGGGAGCGCCCCTCCTCCACGCGAGCTTCACCGCGGTGTCTGCCATCTGCATTACCGGATTGACTACGGTCGATACCGCGACCTTCTGGAGCCCGTTCGGGCAGTTCATCATCATGCTGCTCATCCAAGTGGGCGGGTTCGGCATCGTCGCCCTCGCCAGTCTGCTGACCCTGGTGGCGACGGGCCGGCTGTCGCTGCAGGGGTCCTTGGTCGCAGGCCAGGAACTGCGTACGGGTGTCGGCGGCGTGTTGCGCGTGCCGAAAATGATCGCGGCGGTGATGTTGAGCGCCGAGGCGGTCATCGCGCTGGCACTGTCACTCGCCTTCCGGCAACACAACGACAGCTGGGGCACAGCCGTGTGGTGGGGGGTGTTCCACTCGGTGTCAGCGTTCAACAACGCCGGCTTCGCCTTGTTCAGCGACAACCTGATGAGCTTCGTCGGCGATCCCGCGGTCATCCTGCCGATCTGCCTCGCAGTCGTCGTCGGCGGCCTCGGCTTCCCGGTGCTGATCGAGATCGGCCGCCGGATCCGTCGCCCGCGCCAGACGCCGCTGTGGTCCTCGCACACCCGGCTCACGTTGATCGGCACGGGCTCGTTGCTCGCCATCGGCGCGGTCGTGTTCGCGCTGGCCGAATGGAACAACCCCGACACCCTCGGCCAGCTGAGCCTCGCCGACCGGCTCCTGGCCACCGTCGCCGGGGCCGTGTTCCCGCGCACCGCCGGCTTCAACCACATCGACTACGGCGTCGCGAACGAGTCGACGCTCGGCCTCTACTACGTGCTCATGTTCATCGGCGGTGGCTCCGTCGGCACGGCCGGTGGAGTCAAGGTCGGCACCGTCGGCATCATCCTCGCGACCGTCCTGGCCGAACTGCGCGGCGAGAACCAGGTCATCGTCGGTCGCCGCGCGGTCCCGTCCACGGTGCAGCGGTCCGCGTTGGCCGTCGTCGCGCTCGGCGTGTTCACCGTCATCCTCGCCACGTTCTTCATCGTCGTCGACGACCGCTTCACGCTCCAGCAGGTGCTGTTCGAGACCATCTCGGCGTTCGGCACCGTGGGTCTGTCGACCGGCATCACGCCGCATCTTCGACCCGAGTCGCTCATGGTCCTCATGCTGCTGATGTACCTCGGCCGCGTCGGCACCGTCTCGGTCGCCACGGCGCTCGCCATCCGCGTCCGCCACCGCCACTACGTCCTACCGGAGGAGCATCCCATTGTTGGGTAGAGCAGATCAACGCAACACGGACGAGACCGTCCTGGTCGTCGGGCTGGGGTTGTTCGGGTCGGCGACGTGCCGGGCCCTCCTCGACATGGGGGTGCCCTTCGTCGCGGTCACGGATGACGCGGCGCTCGCCACCCGATACTCAGACGAGTTTCCGCACGTCATCCAGATGGACCCCTCCGACCGTGAGGCCTTGGAGCAGATCGGCATCGAGCAGATCCCGAAGGCGGTGGTGGGCCTCAGCAAGGTGGAGCTGTCCATCATGACGGTCCTCGCCCTCTCGGAGCTGGGCGTGCGGGAGATCTGGGCCCGCGCGGCGACGCGCGAGCACGGCGCGATCCTCGAACGCATCGGGGCCCACCACGTCGTCTACTCGGAGGCCTCGACGGGGCGACGCGTCGCCCACGCCGTGTCCGGCTTCATGATCGACTACTTCGAGTTCGAGGACGGGTTCGCCATCGCCCGAACCCGGGCGCCGAAACTGACCTGGCACAAGACGCTGCGCGAGTCCATGGTGCGCACCCACAACCAGATCACGGTGGTCGGCGTGAAGCGACCCCGCCAGGACTTCATCTACGCCGTGCCCGAGACGGTGATCGAGCCCGGCGACGAATTGATCGTGTCGGGCCGGGTCAACCACGTGGATGCGTTCTGCCGGCTGCGCTGAGCGTCAGGCCATGTCCTCCTGCTCCAGCCAGTCGCGGGCGATGTCGGCCGCCGGGGCCTGCTCCTCGACGCTGCGGGCGTTGAGCTCCACCAGCTCCTCCGGGGCCATGGCCTCGCTCACCGCGTCGATGATCGCGGCGGCATTGTCGTCGACGTCCTCGCTGGCCACGGGGACCAGGTGGGAGGCCAGGAAGAGGCCGCCGTCGTCCTCGAGTGACACCAGGTCGTTGGCGGCGATCGACGGGTCGGCCGTGTAGATGATCGCCAGCTGGATGTCCCCGTCCTGGAGCGCCTTGACCGTGAGCGGGCCTCCGCCGTCCTCGATGGGGGTGAAGCCGACCTCGATGCCGTACTTGTCCATGAGGCCGCGCGGGCCGTTGGGGCGCGTCTCCGCCTCGGAGTTCGCGCCGAGGGTCAGGGGAGTGGTGACCTTCTCGAGGTCCGAGACCTTCTCCAGACCCCACTTGTCGGCGAACTCGCGCGTGACCACGTAAGAGTCCTGGTCCGTGGCATCGGACTGCGCGAGGACGCGCAGGCCGTCGGGAACGGCCTCCTGGAGCTCCGTGTAGACGTCGTCGGTCAGGCGCGCGTCGGTCTCGCCCTGCCAGTACTGCAGCAGCGGTCCGCTGTACTCGGGAAAGAGGTCGATGCTGCCTGCCTCGATCTCGGGGAGGTAGGCCTCGCGCTGACCGATGCGGAACTGGCGTTCGACCTCGTAGCCCTCAGCCTCGAGCGCCTGCGCGTAGATCTCGGCCACGATCTCGTTGGAGTAGTAGTCCTGCGAGCCGATGACGATGGGGTCGGCCGAGGCGGCCGGGGCCGAGGACGCGGGAGCATCGGTCGCCGACGGCGAGGCGAGCGGGTCGCCGCCCCCGCAGGCGGCGAGGCCTAGCGCCGCGCTGAGGGCGAGGGGGATGAGCAGGTGAGGATGGTTCATGGCTGGTCCTTCCGGGAGGGTCTGCGTCCTGAGGGGTCGGAGGTGTGGGCGGGGTCGGCCACCCGGCGGGCGGCCCGCTGGAGTGCGGCGAGGAGCAGCTCCAGCGCCAGGGCGAGCGCGATCACGATCAGCGACCCGGCGAGCATCTGTGCGTAGTCCCTGGTCTTGAGGCCGGCGAAGAGATACCGGCCGAGTCCGTAGTCGGAAGTGTAGGCGGCGAGCGTGGCGGTGGCGACGACCTGCAGCGTCGCGGCGCGCAAGCCGCCGACGATGACGGGCAGGGCAAGGGGGAGCTCGACCAGGACGACGACCTGGCCCGGGCTGAGCCCCACGGCGCGGGCCGCCTGCGGGATGGCCTCATCGATGGCGAGGAATCCCGAGTACACGCCGGCCAGCAGGGACGGCACCGCGAGCACCGCCAGGGTCAGCAGCGGTGCCTCCACGCCGATGCCGAGCCAGAGCCCGAAGAGCGTCAGCAGCCCCAACGAGGGGACGGCCCGCGCACCGCCCATGAGAGCGGCCACCCAGCCCGCGCCGCGGCGGGCGTGCCCGACGAGGATCCCCGCCGGCACGGCGACGACCGCACCCAGCAGCACCGCCGCCCCCGTCACGGCCAGGTGCTGCGCCGTCCTGGCCGGGATGCCCGCCGGCCCGGACCATCGCCCCTCGACGGCGAGCCAGGCCCACGCTTCGCTGAGGAGGCTCATCGCGACACCACCACCACCGGGCCGCGGGCGCGCCGGGCCGCCCACGGCGTCAGTGCCGTGCCAGCGAACACGAGGGCCGCGTCGAGGATCAGGGCGAGCGCGACGGTGACGACGACCCCGGTGACGACCTCGGCGACGATGCCGCGCTGGAATCCGTCGGTGAGGAGGCTGCCGAGGCTGGGCACTCCGATCAGGGCCCCGATGGTCACCAGTCCCACCGTGGAGACCGTGACGACCCGCACCCCCGCGAGGATCACCGGCAGGGCCAGCGGGAGGTCGACCCGCCACAGCATGCCCGTGGGGGAGTGCCCGACAGCGACGGCGGCGTCGCGGACGCCGCGATCCACAGCCCCGAAGCCGTCGACGACGCTGCGCACCAGCAGCGCCACCCCGTACACGGTGAGCGCCGCGATCATGGTGGCGGACGACCGCAACGGGGTGCCGATCAGGACCGGGATCACGATGAGCAGCGGCAGGGCAGGCACGGCGTAGAGGAGGGTCGCAGCGGCGAGCAGCGGTCCGCCGACGCGCGGCAGCCGCCACGCCAGCCGACCCAACGGCAGCGCCAGCAGCACGCTCAAGCCGACCGCCGGCACGGTCAGGACGAGGTGCCCCACGAGCAGTTCGAGGACCTGGGGCCAGTTGCCGGTCAGCCAGGTCACTCGAGGATCCCCACCGCGTGCCCCTCCAGGTCCACAGCCACCTGCCGCCCCCCGGAGGTGGCCAGCCGCAGGCTCCGGCGGCCACGGTCCGCGCCGATGAAGCCCCGCACGAAGTCGTCGGCCGGCTGCGCCAGGATCTCGACGGAGGTGCCTCGCTGGGCGATCTCCGCCTGCGGGCGGAGCACGATCACCTCATCGCCGAGGCGGAAGGCCTCGTCGACATCGTGGGTGACGAAGAGGATGGTCTTGCCGAGGTCCGACTGGAGCCGCAGGAGTTCGTCCTGGAGCTCGCGCCGCACCAGCGGGTCGACGGCGCCGAAGGGTTCATCCATGAGCAGAATGTTCGGGTCGGCGGCCAACGCCCGGGCCACCCCGACCCGCTGCTGCTGACCCCCCGACAACTGCGCCGGATAGCGCTGGGCCAGTGATTCGTCCAGACCGACACGCCCGAGCAACTCCAGCGCTCGGCTACGGGCTGCCCGCCGGGTGGCCCCGGTGAGCAGGGGGACCGTCGCCACGTTGTCGGCCACCGTCCGGTGGGGGAGCAGCCCGCCGCTCTGCAGCACGTAGCCGATCGAGCGGCGCAGCGCCACGGGATCGCTGTCCCGGACATCGGCGTCGTCGATGAGGACCCGGCCGCCGGTCGGATCCACCATCCGGTTGACCATCCGCAGCAGGGTGGTCTTGCCGCTGCCGGAGGACCCGAGCAGGACCACGCAGCGGTGCGAGGGGACGGTGAGCGAGAAGTCGCGCACCGCGACGGTCCCGTCCGGATAGTGCTTGGCGACGTGCTCGAACTCGATCACCCCGTCAGCTTATGCGGCGACACAGGCAGCCGAGTGCGAGTTCGCCGCGAGAGATAGGCTGGACGGATCATGGCTGACGCGGGCCGATCGATCGAGGTGGCGCTTGAGCGGGAGCGCAAGTACGAGCTGCCGCCGCGGGCCCGGCTGCGCCTCTCGGAGCTCGGATCCGTCTCGCCGACGAGACGTCTCCGGCTCAGCGCCGACTACCTCGACACACCCGAGCTCGACCTCTTCCGCCGTGGCATCACGCTGCGCCGGCGCCGCGGCGGCGACGACGACGGCTGGCACCTCAAGACCCCGGCCGACGGGGGCCATCGCGTCGAGCACCGGATGCCGGGAGCGGCCTGCGAGCGGGTACCGGCCGCGCTCCGCGAGGTCGTCGCGGAGGCGGTGGGGGAGCGGCCGATCCTGCCGCTGCTCAGACTTCGCACGACGCGCACGGCGACCGAGCTCTTCGACGACACCGGCCGCGCCCGGGCCGAGATCAGCGTCGACGAGGTCCGCGCGACCCTGCTGCTGCCGCCCGGAGGGCGCTCGCACTGGATCGAGGCGGAGCTGGAGTTGGCGTCGGACGAACCCGCCGCCACCCTTGACCTCCTCGACGCGGAGCTCCGCCGGCAGGGATTGACGCCCGCCCGTCACTCCTCGAAGGCCGGCCGTGTCCTCGGCGCAGTGCGCCCGGCCGATGCCGACCGCTCGGCTGTGGGCACCGCCCGGGCCGCGGTGTGTCGCGAACTCGGACGGCTGCAACACCTGGAACCCGCGGTGCTGCGGGACGAACCGGAATCGGTCCACGACGCCAGGGTGGCGCTCCGACGACTCCGCAGCCTCCTCGGGGCCTACGGGCGCCTGCTCGGGTCCGCCGACGACGTGCGCGCACTGCGTGCGGAGCTGCGCTGGGCGGGACTGCGGCTCAGCGCCGCACGAGACCTTGAGGTCATGGGGGAGCTGCTCGCCGGAGTGCTGGGGCAGCTGCCCGAGGAGAGCAGGGATCGGGCGTCGGCGCTGTGGGAGCAGGCGTTGGCCGCCCGGACGGAGGAAGCTCGCGGGGACTGCGCCACGGCCCTGGCCACCCGGCGCTGGGACGCGCTGCACGCCCGGATCACGGCGCTGATCCTCGCCCGCCCGGGCCATGTCGACGAGACAGCCGGCCTCGATGCCCTGCGCCGCCTGGCCGCGGTGCCCCTGGGGCGGGCGGCCCGCCGCTACGCGCGGGCCCTGCGCGCCCCGTCGATCGGCGCGTGGCACGAGGTCCGCAAGGCCGCCAAGGCGGCCCGATACGCGCTCGAAGCCATCGCCCATCATCCCGACGCCACCGCCGCGGACCGGGCGGCCCACGAGACGTGGAAGGCGATCGCCGGCTCGTTGGGGGAGGTTCAGGACGTGGCCGTGGTGCGAGCGGCCCTCCCCGCCTTCGCCTCCGAGACGTCCGACGCTGACGTGATCGCCGACGTCGATGCGCACCTGGCAGCCCGGGCAGCCGCCGACCTCGCCGAGGCCGAGCACCTCCTGCGTGGAGCAGTCCGCGCGCTCAGGGACTTCCGGCCGGGTAGGTGACCACGCCCCCGGCCGTGATCGCGCCAGGCGTCAGCGTCGCGGGGACGATCCTGCCGGGGCCCATCAGGTGTGCGACGGCGTGGCCACGAGCCAGGGCGTGGTCGGCGATGATGCGCCGGTGGCAGCGCCACCACACCGCCTCCGAACACATGACCGCGACGTCCTCCCCGTCCGACTCGGCCACGAGCCGAGTCAGGCCCTCCTGAAACGCGGGGCCGAGCGCGTGATCCGCGTAGTTGTGGAAGCTCCGGTTGCGCCAGAGGCCGTTGACGTCGTCCGGCACCTCGCGGGAGACGGGCCGGCGCCCGCCGAGTTCCTCCGCGCGGCGGAATCCGATCCCGTGGGCGGCCAGGGACTCTGCGAGGCGATCCGCGTCGAAGTGGGGGTGGCGGCGGGAACCCGGGAACTTGCGGACGTCCACCACCGCGGTCACCCCCGCTGAGTCCAGCACCGCGAGGAAGTCGTCGATACTCCGGTCCGAGTGCCCGAGCGTATACAGCATGGTCACTCCCCGAGCGCGGCCCGGACGGCCTCGTGCACCGTCCGGTGACGGAAGCTGTACCCCGAGGCCTCGAGCGCGGCCGGGCGCACGTCGGCGTCCGCCGTCAGGAGCGACTCAGCGGCGTCGCGCCCCAGGATGGCCCGGAGGGCGAACTCCGGGGCGGGGACCAGGTACGGCCGGCGCAGTTCTCGGGCGAGCTCGCGGCCCAGGTCTCCGGCCGTGGCGGGCGTCGGTCCCGTGAGGTTGACGGGGCCGGTGAGCCCGGCGTGGATGACGTGGCGGATGGCGCCCACTTCGTCGTCGAGCGAGATCCAGGGCCAGAGCTGCCGGCCGGTGCCGATGGGCCCGCCTAGCCCTAGCCGAGTGAGCAGGATCATCGGCTTCAGCACGGCCTCCGGGTGGACGACGGGGGCTGTTCGCAGGAGAGTGACCCGGGCCGCCGAGCCGGCCGCGGCCGCTTCCGCCTCCCACGCGACGCACAGGCGCGCCAAGAAGGTGTCCCCCGGGGGTGACGACTCCGTCAGGGTCTGCCCGGGACGGGAGCCGTAGTACCCCACGGCCGATCCGGCGAGCAGGCGCGGCGCCTCACTGCCCAGGGCCCTGACGGCCGCCGCGACGGTGCGTGTCGGCACCAGGCGCGACTCCCAGAGGACGCGACGGTAGGCGCGGGTCCACGGGAGGCGCCCGATGCTCGCGCCGTTCAGGACGACGACGGCCTCCGCCCCGGCCAGCGACGCCGGATCCAGCGGCCGGCGCCCGGGGTCCCACGCGATCTCGTCGTCGCCCGTTGCGGGGCGCCTGACCAGGCGCCGGACCCGGATCCCGTCGCTCGCCAGGGACCTCATCAGAGCCCCGCCGATCAGCCCCGACGCCCCCGCGATCACCACCGTGCGTGTCCTCATGTGGCCACCCTGCCATGCCGTCGACCGGCTTGGCACCGGATGTTCATCTCACGAACTTTTTCTCGCGAATCACTTGCACATCGTCGAGAGGCGTGCGAAGGTGGAGCCACGAGCGGTTCAAACCACGTGCCGGCTCCGATCACTCAAGGATGTTTGAGATGACCATCGCACGTGCCTTCACCGACACCCCCACCCTCACCCGCGCCGATCGTGAAGCGCGCACGGAGGAGTTGTTCGAGCGACTCGCGGGGACCACGTCGGAGGCAGAACGCCAGCAGGTGATCGACGAGATCGTCGTCACCAATCTCCCCCTCAGCGAGGCCCTGGCCCGGCGTTACGCCGGCCGTGGCATCGACCTCGACGACCTCGAGCAGGTCGCTCGCATGGGTCTCGTCTGTGCCGTCCAGAGGTTCCGTACGGGCGGGGCGCCCTTCGTCGCCTTCGCCGTGCCGACCATCACCGGCGAACTGAAGCGCCACTTCCGCGCAAGCTGGATGGTCCGGCCCCCGCGCCGTCTCCAGGAGTCACCGGGCGATGAGGCCACCAGCGCCTTCCGCCCCGTCTCGCTCGATGTCGCCGCCACGCGCGAGGACGGCACGACGCCGTTCGAGCTGTCGACCGAGGACCACGACCTCGAACTGATCCCTGACCTCATCACGCTGCACCGGGCGATGAAGACCCTGAGCGCCGTCGAGCGGCGCGTCCTCACCCTGCGCTTCGTCGAGGATCTTCCGCAGGCGGAGATCGGCCGGCGGGTCGGCGTGAGCCAGATGCAGGTGTCCCGGATCCTCAGCCGGGTGCTGGCCGGCCTTCGCGCCGAGATGGAGCCGATGGCGGCCTGAGCGGTCACTCCGGGGCGTCGGTCCGGTAGGGAATACCTGCCGGCCGGCGCCCCGCGATCCATGTCGGCAGGGCCCACCACAGGGCGACACACGTGATCCCCGCGACAGCCGCCGCGACCCACGCTGCACCGATACCCAGCACCACACCGAAGACCAGCGCCGCGACCAGCGTGGTCGCGATCGCCAGCAAGCCGAGTCCCATCCGGGCCAGGGTGTCACCGACCCGGACGACCGCGTCCTTGCGGTGCGTCCGGAACAGGGAGCGATGCAGCGAGACGGGGGCGAGGATGAAGAACGTCGCCAGGGTCGCCGTGGCGACCGCACCGAGGTAGACCAGACGCAGCCCGTCGCCCACCTCCGCGAACCGCTCCTGGAACGGCAGGATCAGCAGGAATCCGCCCAGGAGCTGGATGCCGGTCTGCGTCACCCGCAGTTCCTGCACCAACTCGCTGAACTGGCGATCGAGCCGCTCGCCGGGCGTCTCGTCGCGATCGGCGTCGTTCATTCGCCCAGCTTCCCTCAGTTTCACTCCCATTGTCGACTGTGTGCATGTTTCACCGGTCCGATTGCGGGGTAGTGGGGGGATAGACGCCGCGGCCACCCCGCCACGGTGACACGAATCGAAGAACCAAGGAGGAACACCATGGGGATCGACGATCAGATGCGCAAGGCCGCCGACGAGGTGTCGGGACGCGCCAAGGAGATGTGGGGCGACCTCACCGACAACGAGCGCCTCGAGGCCGAGGGCCGGGCGCAGCACACGGCCGACGACGCCGGTCACGTGGCTGACCACGAACTCGACCCGGCACGCGCCGAGCGGATCACCGACGACGTGTACGACCGCCCCGTCGGAGACGACGCACCCTACCTGGGTGGCCAGGACAGCAACCTCCGCGACGAGCTCCGCGACGACATGGGCCAGGACCCGCGGCGCCGTGACCGCGCCACCGACCCGACCGACGGCAACCTGCGCGACGCGCTTCGTGACGACATGGGGCAGCGCGAGCCGCTGACGGATCCCAACGCGATCCGCCGCGACCAGATCTGACCTCCACCACCGACTTCCCACCTACCTACTGAAGGAGAAACATCATGGGAACCATCCTCTGGATCATCGCCGCCGTCCTCGTGATCGCCGGCATCCTCGCGATCGTGCGCAGCCAGCTCGTCTGGGGCATCGTCCTCATCATCCTCGGCCTGCTTGTCGGCCCCGGCGGCGTCAGCATCTTCACCTGACGCTCAGCGGGCGGTCTCGGCCCCGGGTGTGCTTGACTGTGCAGCGTAGACACCTGGAGGCGAGGCATGGGCCACGACATACAGGCGCCTCTCCGGGACCCCCGGGGAGGCGCCGGTGCGTCCGCAACGAGCGGGGCACCCGCCGACGACGACGCGGCCCGGTCGTCGTTCCTGGCGCATGTCAGCCACGAGCTCCGCACACCGCTCACACTGATCACCGCGCCGCTCGAGGACGCTCTCGCGCATCCGGACCTCCCTCCTGAGGTCCGCAGGCACCTCGCACTCGTGCAGCGCGGCGCAGCGCGCCTGACCCGCATGGTGGACGCCATGCTCGACTTCGGCCGGATCGAGGCCGGCGCTCTGGAACCCGCCCCGGTCGACCTGGACGTGGCGGCGATGCTACGCACGCTGGTCGAGTTCTTCGTCCCGACCATGGAGCGGGCGGGCCTGAGCCTGGTCACGGACATCGAGGACCTGCCCCGAGCGGCCCACCTTGACCACGACATGGTCGAGCGGATCGTGTCCAACCTGCTCGCCAACGCCATCAAGTACACCCCCCGGGGCACCATCTCGATAGCGCTGCGCGACCTGGGCGAGTCGCTCTCCATCTCGGTCACCGACACCGGCGTCGGTATCGCGGCGGCGGATCGGGAGCGGGTCTTCCGCCGGTTCGAACGGGTGGCCACGCCGATGGGGGCGCGCAGCCCGGGCGGCGTGGGCATCGGACTCCCGATGGTCCGTGATCTGGCCACGATCCTCGGCGGACAGGTGACGCTCGAGTCCACCCCAGATGTCGGGAGCACCTTCACCGTGACCCTGCCCTACACCGTCGGCGACCCCACGGGCACCCACGCGAGCATCACGCCCCGCGGGGCCGCCTCGTTCGTGGCCGAGATGGCGTCCTGGCGGGGCATCGCCCCCGACACGCGCCGCCCGCCCACGGGCCACGGGCGGGCAGCGCTGCTCGTCGTGGAGGACAACCCCGACATCGCCGACTACCTGTCGTCGGTCCTCGCCGACAGCTACGACGTCACCGTGGCGGTCGACGGCGCGGCCGCGTTGGAATGCCTCGACACGGGACGGGTGGACATCGTGCTGGCCGACGCCGTGCTGCCGCGGCTCGACGGGCACGAGCTCGTCGCCGCCATGCGCGCGGATCCCCGCTTCAGCGATGTCCCGGTGGTGCTCGTCTCGGCCCAGGCCAGCTGGAGTGACGTCGCCGAAGGGTTGACCGGCGGCGCCGACGACTACCTCGCCAAGCCGTTCTCCCTGGCGGAGCTGCGGGCCAGGCTCGCGACCCATCTCGGCCGGGCGATGGACCGCATCACGACGGCGGAGGCGTTCGAGGAACGCCAGGCGCACCTGCAGCGTGCCCTGGAGGGCCACCGCGTGGTCGGCCAGGCGATCGGGATCCTCGTCGAACGCCACCGGATCACGGCCAGCCAGGCCTTCGACCTGCTGCGCGACGCCTCTCAGCATCGCAACATCAAGATGCGCGACATCGCGCAGCGGGTCATCGAGACCGGGTTGGATCCCGATCAGGCCTGATCACGTGAAGACGATCTGACCGCCCTCACTCAGTTCGATGAAGTCGCTGGCGCTGATGATGTCCTCCACGCCCTCGTACAGGTCCGAGCGGCTCAGACCGTTCATGTCGTAGCTGAGCTGGCAGCCCCAGAGATGGCCACCGGACGCCACGATGATGTCCAGCATCTCGCGCACGCCCGGAATCTCGAGCTCGTCGAACTGCTTCTTCATCATCGTCGTCGTGAGCTTGGTCATGCCGGGGATGGCCCCCATACCTGCCCACAGGGGCATGGACGGAGCCATGGGCAGATGCATAGCCGTGTTGCCGAGCATCGTGAACTTGATGCTGTCCATCGTGCGTTCGGTGATGAGGTCGAAGCCCCAGAAGGTGAAGAAGATGTGGGTCTCCACCCCTTCACCGAGGGCGGCGTTGGCCATGATGAGCGCCGGGTAGGCCGTGTCGAGGTTGCCCTTCGACGCGACGAAGCAGATCTTCCGGGGACCTGAGTCCTCCCGGGAGGGAGCGGTGAAGTCGGCCGGCTTGGCCGAGGTCCGGGCCGCGGAGGAGGGCTCTGCCGCCGGACGCGAGGCGGCCGGTCGACTGTCGCCGAAGTCGGGGATGATGGGGGTGTCAACGGTGTCTGTCATGTCTGGTCCTTCCTAGACGCAGCCCTTGGGCTTGGGCAGCCCTGCGATGTAGGCCATCTTCTTGGCGGGTTTCCCGGGAAACAGCCGGAAGAGCTCCTTCATGTCGAAGCCGCCGACGCTGGCGACCCTGCGCAGCGTCGCGGTCTCCTTGCGGGCCGGGTAGTCGGCGCGGAGGAACCGCAGCACCTTCCAGTGCTCGTCGGTCAGGTCCTCGACGCCTGCGTAGCCGGCGAGGATGGGAGCGAGATTCTCGTCCCATTGCGAGTACTCGGTGAGGAAGCCTTCGTCGTTGACGTCGATGGCTCGGCCGCCGATGCGGGTGGTGGGCACGATCGGGATCTCCTTAGAACTTGGGGATGATGGGGTCGGGCAGGATGGTGGACGGGTCGGCCGTCGAGTCGACGGCGACGATCGGAACGTAGTCGGGTACGGGACCCGCGCTCTGGCGACTGGCGGCCGGGGTCTTCGGGCCGCCCGCGCGCTGCGGGGAGGACGGCTTGCGGGCGGCGGGTTTGCGAGCCGACGGCTTGGCCGCCTTCGCCGTCGTCGTCGGGGGAGCGGGGTGGCGCTTGAGCAGGCCGAGGACCAGATCCTTGTTCGCGGTGCCGCTGGCCTCGCCCTCGATCTTCTTGCCCAGCAGGTGCATGTCCGTGGTGAACGGCAGCGGCCGTCCGCGCAGCAGGAACTCCCAGTAGACGAAGCGGAACGCGAGTTTGGCGAGGTGGTTCGAGCGGGATTCGCCGAGCAGGGTCATCGGTCCGACGCCGGGGAAGGGGAAGCCGCCCGTGTAGGGCTGAGTGCCGTAGTTGAAGTCCAGCAGCATGCCCTTGCCGTGCCCGGTCTCGATGAAGCAGTTGGCGTGACCGTCGAACTTGTGGGGCAGCTCGCGCCCCGCGATGTAGTAGGGCCAGTTCTCCATGAACACGTCGACGGAGAAGTGGGCCACCGATCCGGCCTTCGAGGTCTGGAGGGTCCCGCCGTCGCCGAGGACGAAGATGTCGGGGTGTTCCAGCGAGCGCATGGTGTGCTGGTCGCAGGGCACCAGATTTATGTCGTCGCCCAGCCCGGAGCGGGCCACGTACTCGGGCCCGACGTTGAGGGGGATGGACACGAGCAGGTCGTAGGGCACGCGCCGGTCGTCGTAGGACACCAGCTCCTTCGCCTCGGTGTCGACGCGTTCGACGGCGAAGTCCGGCTCGAGACGGATGTCGCGCTCGGTGAACATCTGGCCCAGTTCGCGCGAGGCGATCGGCTTGGTGAAGGCGCCGTCCAGCGGGGTCACGTAGACGATCTCGACCTTCTTGCGGCTCTTGCGCTCGCGGAAGTGCGCGTCGGCGAGGAACGTGAACTCCAGCGGCGCGACGGGGCACTTGATGGGCATGTCCGTGAGGTGGACGACGAGGCGCCCGCCCGAGAACTCCTTCATGGCATTCGCCAACGCCAGCGAGTGCGGCAGGTCGTAGAAGTGGTGCACGTCCGGGTGGTCCGCGCCCGGTGTCAGGTCCGGCCGGGGCTCCACGCCGGTGGCGATCACCAGCGTGTCGTACTCCAATGAGCGCCCGTCGCCCAGGTGGACCGCCTTCGTGGCCGCATCGACGCGGTCGATCTCCGCTAGCACCAACTCCACACCGTCGGGGATGAAGTGGTGCCGCGAGCGGACGATCTTGTCCTCTGAGTAGATGCCCACCGGGAGGAACAGATAGCCCGGCTGGTAGTGGTGGTCGTCGTCGCGGTCGACGACGGTGATGTGCAGCTCGTCGGGCGGATAGGCCGCTCGCAGCTTGTTGGCGACCATGGTGCCGGCCGTGCCGCCGCCCAGGATGACCAGTCTCCTCATTGAGGCTCCTCATGTATCAGTCGGTGGAAGGATCGTATACCCATATGGGTATGGGGTCAGGGGATACCCCCCATAACTCCTACGACGCGTCGGAGACGGGGCGGTTATGCTGGTCGACAAGGAGCGACGACGCCCGGAGGAAGGACCCGGATGGCTGGTCATGGCTGCTACGTGTCGGCGCTCGACATGTTCTCGATCGGCATCGGCCCCTCGTCGTCCCACACGGTCGGACCCATGCGGGCGGCCGCGGACTTCGCGGCCCGCATCGCCCGGCCGGGCGCCCCTGTCGCCCGAATCACCGGCGTGCTGTACGGATCGTTGGGCGCCACCGGGATCGGGCACGGGACACCGGACGCGGTCGTCGCCGGCCTGCGAGGGCTGCACCCCGAGACCTGTGATCCCAGCGACGTCCGCGGCGCCTGGTCGGGGCACCGCGACGGTGCCCCGCTGCTGGTCGGAGGCACGGTGGAGGTGGAGTTCCGGCGCGACGACCTGAGGCTGGCCCCCCTGACCCGCAAGCCGGCGCATCCCAACGCCCTGACGCTGACGGCGCTGGGGTCGGGTGGGGAGATCCTGCTGGAGGAGACGTACTACTCGGTCGGCGGCGGCTTCATCCGGCGCGACGGGGACACACTCGACCACTCCGGCCCGGCGTCGGGCGGGGTCGCGTTCGACACGGCTGAGGATCTCATGCGGATCTGCGCCGAGTTCGGGCTCTCCATCGCCGACGTCGCGCGGCTCTGCGAGCGCGCCCACCGCCCCGACGGGGACACCGACGCGGGTCTGGACGCGATCTGGGCCGCGATGCGGGCGTCGATCGACGCGGGCCTGGACGCCAGCGGCCACCTCCCCGGGCCGCTACGGGTGCCGCGACGCGCGGCCGGCGTGATGCGCCAGCTCGAGGACGAGGAGGCCGGGCGTCAGCGGGGCGCGGAATGGCTCCAGGTGTACGCACTGGCGGTCAACGAGGCCAACGCGTCGGGGGAGCGCGTCGTGACCGCCCCCACCAACGGGGCCGCCGGTATCGTGCCGGCCGTCGTGCAGTACTTCCTGGACGCCCATCCGGAGGCCGGGGCCGACGTGGTGCGGCGGTTTCTGCTCACGGCCACCGCGATCGGCAGTCTCATCAAGGCCAACGCGTACATCTCCGGAGCCGAGGGGGGATGCCAGGCCGAGGTCGGGTCCGCCTGCGCAATGGCGGCGGCCGGACTGTGCGCGATGCTCGGTGGCACTCCGCCCCAGGTCGAGAACGCCGCCGAGATCGCCATGGAGCATCACCTCGGGCTGACGTGTGACCCGGTCGGAGGACTCGTGCAGGTGCCCTGCATCGAACGCAACGCCATCGCCGCCAGCACCGCGGTCACCGCCGCCAGGCTCGCGCTCCACGGCGACGGCCGCCACATCGTCTCCCTCGACACGGTGATCGCGACCATGCGGCAGACGGGCCTCGACATGCACACCAAGTACAAGGAGACCAGCACCGGCGGCCTCGCCGTCAACGTCGTCGAGTGCTGACGCCGCAGCGTCCGCCGGGGTAGCGTGGATCGGGACGGGGAGGTCGACGATGGACATCATTCTCATTCCGGGGCTCTGGCTGGACGGCGCGTCGTGGACGCATGTCGCCGGTCACCTGACGGCGGCCGGACACCGGGTCGTGGCGGTGACGCCTCCCGGCCATGACGGTGGCGATCCCCGGCGCGCGACCTACGCCGACCTCGTCGCCGCCGTCGTCACCGAGATCGACAACGCGCGCGGCAAGGTGGTGCTGGTGGGGCATTCCGCGGGCTGCGCCGTCGCCTGGGCAGCGGCGGACCGCCGGGTCGACCGGGTCGCTTGCGCGGTACTGGTGGGCGGGTTCCCGATCCCGAACGGTCAGCAGGTGCTCGACGGATTGGAGGTGGTCGACGGCGTCGTCCCCTTCCCCGGATGGGCGGCCTTCGACGGGCCCGATACGGCCGATCTCGACGAGACGCTGAAGGCGGAGGTGGAGAGCCACATGACTCCCGCACCGGCCGACTTCGTGTCGGCGACCCAGCAGCTCCAGGACGATCGCCGCCACGCCATCCCCACTGTCATGGTGTGTCCCGAGTACTCCAGCGCGCAGCTGCGGGACTGGTCCGAGGAGGGCTTCGCCCAGCTGGGGGAGCTGCGGCACCTCGACGAGGTCGCCTACGTCGACCTCGAGTCAGGGCACTGGCCGCAGTTCAGCCGACCGGAAGACCTGGCCGACGTGATCCTCAGGGCCGCCACCGTGCACCACCGGGCTGATCGCTGACGGCGTACGGACAGGCTGCCGGGACCGGCGGCACCGACGCTACCGTGGGCGCTGATCCGCCCAGCTGAGGAGCCACGATGACGTACGGCCCCGAGACACTCGCCGTCCACGCCGGTCAGGAGGCCGCCGACACCGCCACCAACGCGCGGGCGGTGCCGATCTACCAGACCACCAGCTTCGTGTTCGATGACGCGCAGCACGCCGCCGACCTGTTCGCGCTGGCCCGGCCCGGCAACATCTACACGCGGCTGATGAATCCGACCCAGACCGTGCTCGAGGCCCGCGTGAACGCCCTCGAGGGCGGCGTCGGGGCCCTGGCGACCGCCTCCGGAGCCTCCGCCATCACCTACGCCGTGCTCAACCTCACCTACGCCGGCGACAACATCGTGGCCCTGTCCACCCTCTACGGCGGCACCTACGCCCTCTTCGCCCACACCCTGAAGCAGTTCGGCATCGAGGCCCGGTTCGTCGACCCCGCCCGCCCCGACGACCTGGCGCGCCACGTCGACGACCGGACCAAGCTGGTCTTCGGGGAGACGGTCGGCAACCCGGCCCTCAACGTCATCGACCTCGATGCGTGGTCCGAGGCGGCGCACGCGCTCGGCCTTCCGTTCATCGTCGACAACACCGTTCCGACGCCGCACCTGACCCGCGTGTTCGACCATGGCGTCGACATCGCAGTGCACTCGGCGACCAAGTACCTGGGGGGACACGGGACGTCGCTCGGGGGCGTACTGGTGGACTCCGGCCGCTTCGACTGGGCCGCGCATGCGGAGCGCTTCCCGGGGCTGACCGCCCCCGACGCCGCCTACCACGGCGTCGTGTGGACCGAGGCGGCGGGCCCGGCGGCCTACGTCATCCGGGCCCGCACCGTCCTCCTGCGCAACACCGGTGCGGCGATCGCGCCCATGAACTCGTTCCTGCTGCTGCAGGGCATCGAGACGCTGCACCTGCGGATGGAGCGGCACAGCGAGAACGCGATGGCGGTCGCGCGGCACCTGGAGCAGCACCCGGCGGTGGCCTGGGTGAGCTACCCGGGCCTGCCGTCGAGCCCGACGCACGACATCGCGACCCGCATCCTCAAGGGTGGGTTCGGCGGACTGGTGTCGTTCGGCATCCAGGGCGGCCGCGCCGCAGGCACGGCGTTCGTGGAGTCTCTGCAGCTGTTCAGCCACCTGGCCAACATCGGCGACGCCAAGTCCCTCGCCATCCACAACGCGTCGACCACCCACTCCCAGCTGTCCGACGAGGAGCTGGAATCGGCGGGGGTGCCGGCGGAGATGGTGCGCCTGTCGGTGGGCATCGAGCACATCGACGACATCATCGCCGACATCGATAATCGGCGGGGGTGCCGGCGGAGATGGTGCGCCTGTCGGTGGGCATCGAGCACATCGACGACATCATCGCCGACATCGATCAGGCGCTCGCCCGGATCTGACCTACGAGGTGGTGCGCGGGTCGCTGGCTTGGTGCCGGCGATCCGCCTCGATGTCTTCCTCGGCGATCGAGTGGTCGGAGGTGTGGAGGTGTTCCCCCGCCTCCGGCTGCTCGGTCTCGCGCGGGGTCAGCTCGCTGTCCTCGACGGCGGCGTCGGCGTTCTGACCGGGGATGCGGTGCTCGGACATGGCGGCTCCTTCGTGTGGAATGGTCCTGGTCAGGCTAGCCTCTCCTGCCTGGACGCGGGTCCGTTCCGGTGGTCGAATGGGGTCATGAGTACACGCGCGGCCACCCCGGACGTCGTCGAGTCCGCGGCACTCACCGGTCGGCTGAATTGGCTCCGGGCGGGGGTCCTGGGCGCCAACGACGGCATCGTCTCGATCTCCGCCACCGTCGTCGGCGTCGCGGCCGCCACGGACACCGTCACCCCCGTGCTGCTGGCAGGCGTGGCCGCGGTGGTCGCCGGGGCGATCTCCATGGCGCTGGGGGAGTACGTGTCGGTCTCGAGCGCCGCGGACTCACAGCGTTCCATCATCGCGGCGTTGCGTCAGCTGCTGAGCACCGACCGGCGGGCCGTCGACGACGAGCTCGTCGTGGCATACATGCGCCAGGGGCTCAGCCGTCCCACCGCCGAGCGCGTGGTGTCCGAGATCGGCGACGCGCACGCCGTGACGGCGCACCTCTCGCAGCGCTTCCACCTGGCCGAGGACGAGGTGGTCAACCCCTGGCACGCGGCGGTGGCCTCGGCGCTGGCGTTCCTCGCGGGCGCTGTCCTTCCGCTGCTCACCATTCTGCTCAGCCCTCTCGAGTTGCGCATCCCCGTCACTGTGCTCGCGGTCCTCGTCGCGCTCGCCCTGACAGGCGGTGTGGGCGCCAAGCTCGGCGGCGCCCCCGTCGGCCGCGCCGTGCTGCGGGTCACCACCGGTGGCCTGCTCGCCCTGGCCGCGACCTACGGCGTCGGCGCGCTGCTCGGCGTGACGGTCGCCTGACCGGGCGCAGCGGAACTGCTGCAACAATGGGGGCGTGACAACGCACCTCGACCGCAGCGTGGGCCTCGTGACGACCCGCACCGCTCGCGTGTTCGACGACGCCCACCCGCTGACGCTGCGCAGCGGGGCCACCCTCGGCCAGGTGGACGTCGCCTACGAGACGTACGGCACCCTCAACCACGCCCGCGACAACGCGGTGTTCATCTGTCACGCGCTGACGGGCGACGCCCACGCCGCGGGATTCCACGACGGCGACACCAAACCCGGCTGGTGGGACACGATCATCGGGCCGGGCAAGCCGATCGACACCGGCACCTGGTACGTCGTCTGCGCGAACCTCCTGGGCGGCTGTCAGGGCACCACCGGTCCCTCGTCGACCAACCCGACCACGGGGGAACCGTACGGCCTGGACTTCCCGCTGCTGGACATGGGCGACTTCGTGGAGGTGCACCGGGCACTCGGCCGCCACCTGGGCATCGACCGCTTCGCCGCCGTCGTCGGCGGCTCCCTGGGCGGGATGCAGGCGCTGCAGTGGGCCATCGACCACCCCTCAGAGGTCGGCCGGGCCATCATCATCGCGGCATCGTCACGCCTGACCGCCCAGAACATCGCGTTCTCCGCGGTCGGCCGGCAGGCCATCATGCGCGACGGCGACTTCCGCGAGGGGCGGTTCCTCACCGAGGGGACCGCGCCGCGGCGCGGCCTGGCGGTCGCGCGCATGATGGCCCACATCACGTACCTGTCGGAGACCGGCTTCGAGGAGAAGTTCGGCCGCTCCGCCCAGCGAGGCGAACTCACCAAGAACTTCGGTGTGGACTTCGCCATCGAGAGCTATCTGGAACACCAGGGCGAGCGGTTCCTGTCCCGGTTCGACGCCCTCAGCTACCTGTACCTCACCAGGGTGATGGACTACTTCGACCCGTTCGCCGACCCGCAGGCGCTCGACGCGCTCCTCGACGACCCGGTCCGGTTCCTTGTTCTGAGCTTCGACACGGACTGGCGCTTCTCGACCGAGCACTCGCGCCGCATCGTGCGCCACCTGGAGGGAGCGCGCCTGCCGACCTCGTTCCGGGAGATCCACTCGGCGTGGGGCCACGACTCGTTCCTGCTCGACATCCCTGACTACCACGCCACCGTCCGCGCGTTCCTCGAGCGCGCCGCCGAGGACCTGTCATGACCCCCAAGGCGCGCCGGGACCTGTGGCTCATCTCGACCCTCATCCCTGAAGGGTCCCGCGTCCTGGACCTCGGGTGCGGTGACGGGGAGCTGCTGCGGCTCCTGCAGCGCAAGGGCTGCTCGGGTACCGGCGTCGACATGAGCCCCTCGAACCTGGTCGCCGCCATGCGCAGCGGCGTCGACGTCATCCAGCTCGACCTCGACCGGCAGCTGGGGGAGTTCGCGGACGACTCCTACGACGTCGTTGTGCTGTCGCGGACGCTGCAGACCGTGCGCCATCCCCGCCACGTCCTGCAGGAGATCGGCCGCATCGCCGTGCACTCGCTGGTGTCGATGCCGAACTTCGCCCACTGGCGCAACCGGCTCCGCCTCCTCTCGGGACGGATGCCGATGTCGAAGGACCTCCCGTTCGAGTGGTACGACACACCCAACCTGCACCACTCGTCGCTGCCGGACCTGGAGCCGCTCTTCTCGGGCCTGGGCATGGTCATCGACACGCGGATCCCGCTCGACGCCTCGGGCCGCCCCCACCGGCTGGGGAACCTCGCCCCCAACCTGGTCGCGAGTTCCTCGCTGTACCTGCTGCACGCTAGGCGATGAGGTCGGCGACGCGGGTCAGCGCGCCCCCCAGCCCCCAGCGGGTGGTCAGCTCGGCGATGCGGTCGCGGTCCGGCGGCGTCCGCGTGAGCGGTGGCAGCTGCAGCGCATCGACACAGGTCACGACCTCACGCGCGCGGGCCAGGTAGTCGACGTCCGCCAGGACCTTCGCCCGCATCGACGCCGTCATCCCCGAGGCGGGGTTCAGTGCGGCCTCGACGATGGCCTCGAGCGACGCGTGGGCCGACACCAGGGCCACGGCGCTTTTCTCGCCGATGCCGCGGACCCCGGGCAGTCCGTCCGACGGGTCGCCCCGCAGCACGGCGAAGTCCACGTAGCGCGCCGGCGGGATCCCGTAGCGGGCCGTCAGTGTCTCGGGCGTGACGACCTCGTGATTGGCGACCGACCGCGCGACGTAGACGACGCTCGTGTCCGCGTCGACCAGCTGGAACAGGTCCCGGTCTCCGGTGACGACGAGGCTGCGGCCGTCGTGCGCGCGGGCGAGGGAGGCCAGCACGTCGTCGGCCTCGTGGTCCGGCACCCCGAGGACCGGCAGCCCCAGCGCCTCCAGGCACTCCCGGATCACCGGCACCTGGACCGCCAGGTCGTCGTCGACCACTTCCTCGTCCGCGGAGCCGCCCTCGACGACGCGGTGCGCCTTGTAGCTGGGCACCAGATCGACCCGCCAGGCCGGTCGCCAGTCGTCGTCCCACGCGCAGGCGATCACGTCCGGGGTGTACTGGCCGACCAGGCGACCGATGAAATCCAGCGTGCCGCGCACCGCGTTGATCGGGCGGTCGTCCGGCGACCGGAAGGTCGCGGGTACGCCGAAGTACGCACGGAAGTACAGGTAGGAGGTGTCGAAGGCCATCAGCGTGCTCACCGCGCCATCCTCGCACAGCGTCATCCGAGTCCACGCGGGTACTCTTGGGCCTCGTGATCGACCGTCCGCCGCTCCCCACGGCACCCTCGGCGGCGCTGGCCGTCGCGGCAGGGCTGCTCGTCGGCGCCGGCCAGGCGCCCATGGGGCTGTGGCCCGCGACACTGGCCGGGGTGGCCCTGTTCACGTGGCTCATGTCGGCACGCCCCGCGCGCTCCGCGCTGGGGCTCGGCTATCTGGCGGGGGCGGTCATGAACACCCTCACGGTGTCGTGGGTGTCGGTCCTCGGCACCGGCGTCGCCGTGGCGCTGATCGCCTTCATGGCGCTGTGGTGGGCCGTGCTGGCCTGGGCGGTGTCGCGGCTCACCGCCCTGCGCGCCTGGCCGCTGCTCGTCCCTGCGGCCTGGGTCGCGATGGAGTTCGCCTCGGGCAGCGTCCCCTTCGGCGGATTCCCGTGGACGCGCCTGGCTTACACGGCGATCGATCAGCCGATGTCGGGGCTGCTCCCGTGGGTCGGGGCCGCCGGGGTCAGCTATCTCGTCGCCCTGGTGGCGCAGCTGCTGCTCGTCGCGGTCACCTCCCGGCCGAAGGCCTTGCCGGCGCTCGCGGGGTCCGCCGCGGTGTTCGCCGTCGGAGGGCTGGCGAACCTGGCGCCCCTGCCGCCCGCCAGCGGCGAGGTGCAGGTCGCCATGGTGCAGCCGAACGTCAACCGGGCCGAGAAGGGCACCGACAGCTACGCCCGATCCGTGACCAACAACGCCCTGAGCGAGACAGTGTTCGCCCTCGCCGAGGCCCGGGCCACCGATCGGGCGCCGGACTTCGTCCTGTGGCCCGAGAACGCCACCGACGTCGATCCCGCCACCGACGCCGACACCCGGCGCCTGGTCGAGCTCTCGGTGCGGCTGGCCGACGCTCCGGTGTTCGTCGGGGCCCTCACCTTCCCGGACGTGCCCGACTCCCGCCAGACCTCGAGCATCTGGTGGCATCCCGACTCCGGTCCGGGCGACGTGTACCACAAGCGCAATCTCGTGCCGTTCGGCGAGTACATCCCCTTCCGCGACGTCCTGCTGCCTCGCCTGCCGATCCTGCGCCAGGTGGGCCGGCAATCCATCCCCGGCGAGGGGCCCGGCGTCGTGGAGGCACCAACGCTGACGCGGCCGGACCTGACCGTCGGCACGCTCATCTGCTTCGAACTGGCCTACGACGACACGGCCTACGACCTCGTCAGGTCCGGCGCGGATCTCGTCGTGTCGCAGTCGAACACCAACACCTACGCGGGCACCTTCGAGCCCCACCAGCAGCTCGTGCTCAACCGGGTCCGCGCCATGGAACTGCGCCGGGAGGTGGCCGCGGCGGCCCTGAACTCGACCTCCGCCGTCATCGACGCCCGCGGCAGGGTCCAGCAGATCACGGGCGAGTTCGAGGCGGCCAGCTTCCAGGTGACGCTGCCCCTGCGGGATCACGTGACGCCTGCTGTGGCGCTCGGACCCTGGCCGTCCTGGGCCGCGTCGCTCGCCGCTCTGGCGGGGCTCGCCGCTGCGCTGCGACGCCGCACGGGCAGGTCCGGGTAGCATGGCGCCCATGACCAGCCAGGACGCCCTCGACCGGGTTCTCGTCATCATCCCGACATACAACGAGGCTCAGAACATCGAGAGCATCACCACCCGGCTGCGCCGAGCGGTGCCGCACGCGCACATCCTCGTCGCCGACGACAACTCTCCCGACGGGACCGGGGCCATCGCAGACCGGCTGGCCGCCGACGACGACCACATCCACGTGATGCACCGCAAGGGCAAGGAGGGCCTCGGCGCCGCCTATCTCGCGGGGTTCCACTGGGGGCTCGACAACGGCTACGGCGTGCTCGTCTCGCACGACGCCGACGGCTCCCACCAACCGGAGGAACTGCCCCGGCTGCTGGCAGCCATCGACGCCGGTGCCGACATGGTCAAGGGGTCGCGCTGGGTCAAGGGCGGTTCGGTCGTCAACTGGCCCAAGACGCGCGAGCTCATCTCGAAGGGCGGATCGCTGTGGACCCGGCTGTGGCTGGGCATCCCCGTGAAGGACGCCACGGGCGGGTTCAACGCCTACCGGGCCGGCACGCTGCGCGGAATCAGCCTCGACGAGGTGGCCTCCGCCGGCTACTGCTTCCAGATCGACCTGGTGTGGCGCGCCCTCAAGAACGGCTTCCGCGTCGTCGAGGTGCCGATCGAGTTCGTGGAGCGCGAGTTCGGCGACTCGAAGATGAGCCGCAACATCGTCGTCGAGGCCCTCATCCGCACGACGCTGTGGGGCGTCGAGCACCGGATCGGACAGGTGCTCCGCGCCGTCCGCCGCCTCGCCGGGCGCAGGGCCGCGTGAGCGGGCAGCGGGGGACGCCCCGCGCGGTGGGTCTCAAGATCGGCGTCGTCGGGCTGGTGATCTTCCTGCTCGTCTTCGCCGAGATCGCCGCGATCCTGTGGGTCGCGGGGGAGATCGGGTGGTGGACGCTCGCCATCCTCCTGACCACGACCCTGATCGGCATCGTCCTGCTGCAACGGGAGTGGCGCAAGGCCTGGGCAGGTCTCGCGGACGCGCTCCGGTCAGGAGAACTGCCGTCCGGCCGCCTCGCGGACGCGTCGCTGGTGCTCATCGGAGGCGTGCTGCTCGTGCTCCCCGGTCTGTTGACCGACGTCATCGGCCTGCTTCTGCTGCTTCCGTTCACCCGCCCGTTCATGCGATCGGCGCTCGCTTGGGTGGCGTCGGCGGCATTGAAGCGCTCCGGCACGCCGGCCGGTCCGTCCAGCGTGATCCGGGGCGACGTCGTCGCGGAGCCGCAGACGCTCATCCCGGAGATCGAGCACGACGACCAGCCGCCGACGGAACGTCAGTAGAGCCGGTCAGACTCCCGCAGCTTCGTCAGCTGCTCGTTGAGGATGTCCTCGAGTTCGGGGATCGACCTGCGCTCGCGCAGCATGTCCCAGTGCGTGCGCGCCGGCTTGGTTTCCTTCTCCTCGCCGACCACGCCGTCGGAGCGCACGGCGACGGAGCCGCACTTCTTGCATTCCCATTCGGTCGGCAGCTCGGCCTCGAGGGCGAACGTCACGGCGAAATGGTGCCCCTTGGGGCAGTCGAACTCGATCTGGCGGCGCTCGGCGAACTCGACGCCCTGTTCGTCTTCGAATGTCTTGGAGCCAAGGCCCACACCACGCAGTGCACGGTCAGCCATCAATGTCCTCCTTCGTCTGCTGCATGAACAACGAACGGACGGGCCGATCGGTTCCGACCCCCTACCGAGTAGACCACATACCCCGGGCCCTGAGAACCTCTTTCAGCAAATCCGGCCGGTCGGTGACGATGCCGTCGACACCCCAGTCGAGGAGGCGGTGCATGGTGGTGGGGTCGTCGATGGTCCACACGTGGATCCGGCGGCCCGCTGCGTGGATGCGGCGGACGGTGCGCGGCGTCACCAGGTCGACCGTCATGGGGCCGACGGTGTGGCTGAGCGGCACTTGGAACACCTGACCACCCGGCGGCATCCCGCCCACGGCCATGGCCGCGACGCCCGCTGTCGATACGGCGGTGGGGACCTGCGGAAGCATCGCGCGGAATCGCCGGATCGTCACGCGGGAGAACGACCCCACGCACACGCGCCGCTCCGCCCGGTGGCGACGGAGGCACTCGGCGAGCGGGGCGGCGGCCGCCGCGTGCTTGATGTCGATGTTGAAGTTGCACTCGGGAAACACCTCGAGCAGCTCGTCCAGTGTGGGAATCGGCTCGCGGCCTCCCACCCGGAGCTCTTGGACCTCGCCCAGGGTCACGCCCGACATCGATCCTTCGACGTCGGTCACGCGCGCGAAGTCGTCGTCGTGGAAGGCGATGAGGTGGCCGTCGCGCGTGACGTGTACGTCGGTTTCGAGGTAGCGGTAACCGAGCCGGACCGCGTTGCTGAACGCGCGCACAGTGTTCTCGATGCCCAGATTCGCGGTGAGGAACGCGCCGCCGCGGTGGGCCATCGGGATGAACTCGGGGGACAGATAGTCCTCGTGCACACCGGCCATAGAGTCGCAGCTTATGGGCTGACTGTGGGTTTCGCCAAGGGTCGGGCTCCGCGGGCCCGCCGGATATGCCGTCGAGGGCGCGGTGGTGTATAGATGTGCGGATGGCAACCGTTGTGTCCATCCAGTCCGCCGTCGCGTACGGTCACGCCGGCAACTCGTCAGCCGTGTTCCCCCTGCAGAGGTCAGGTGTCGACGTGTGGCCCGTCTACACCGTCAACTTCTCGAACCACACTGGCTATGGCGCGTGGCGGGGTCCCCTCATCCCCGCCGACGACGTGTCCGAGGTGGTCCGCGGCATCGACGAACGCGGGGTGCTCGGGCAGGTCGACGCCCTGCTGTGCGGTTACCAGGGCACGCCGGAGGTGGGTCGCGTGATCCTCGACACGGCGGCGCTGATCCGGCAGCGGAACCCCGACGCGGTGTTCTGCGCCGACCCCGTCATGGGCGACGTCGACCGTGGCTTCTACGCGCGGCCCGGCATCCCGGAGTTCTGGCGCGACCACGTCGTCGAGCGCGCCGACATCATGACCCCCAACCTCTTCGAGCTGGAGTTCCTCACGGGCCGCTCCACCGCCACGACCGCCGACGTGTTGGCGGCCGCCGAGGCGCTGCGCGCACGCGGGCCGCGCGTCGTCGTCGTCACCTCGGTCGTCGGGGCGGACGCCTCCGACGACGTGATGCGCATGATCGGCGTGGGTCCGGACGGCGCCTGGCAGGTCGAGACGCCCGTGCTCGATCGGAAGTTCACCGGGTCGGGGGATCTCACCACGGCCATGTTCCTGGCGCACTGGCTGCGTACCCGCGACGTCGGTGAGGCGCTGGGGGCCACCGCGTCGATCGTCTACTCGGTCCTGGAGGCCACGACGGCGGCGGGCCACCCCGAGCTGCGGCTGGTGGCCGCGCAGGACGACATCGTGTCGCCCAGGTTCCGCTTCACGGCCGAACGGCTGGAGAGCTAGTCAGGCGTCGTTCTGCGGTGTGCCCCAGAAGACGTTGATGGAGGCGCCCAGCTTGTTGAGCCGCTGGGGCAGGTCCTCGTAGCCGCGGTTGATGACGTAGACGTCCATGAGGTTGGTGGTGCCCCGAGCGGCCATGGCCGCGAGCAGGAGGCACACCGCGGGGCGGAGGGCGGGGGGCGACTCGATCTCCCGGGCCCGCCACTTCGTGGGGCCCAGGATGAGCAGGCGGTGGGCGTCCATGAGCTGGATGTTGGCCCCCAGGTCGGCCAGCTTCTTGAGGTGGATGGCCCGGTTGTCGTAGACCCAGTCGTAGATGACGCTCTGGCCAGTCGCGGTGGCGCAGATGACCGCGAAGAACGGCAGGTTGTCGATGTTGAGGCCGGGGAAGGGCATCGGGTGGATCTTGTCCAGCGGTGCCACGAGATCCGACGGCACCACCGTCACGTCGACGAGGCGGGTCCTGCCGTTACGGCTGCGGTACTCCGGCGAGAGCTCGAGCCGCTGGCCCATCTCGTCGAGGACGGCAAACTCGACCTCGAGGAACTCGATCGGGCACCGGCGCACCGTGATCTCCGAGCGCGTGACGATCCCGGCAGTGACGAGACTCATCGCCTCGATCGGATCCTCCGAGATGTGGTATTCCACGTCGGCCTCGAGGTGGTCGCGCCCACGCACGGTCAGGGTGGTGGTCCCGATGCCGTCGATGTCGACGCCGAGTTCCTGCAGGAAGAAGCACAGGTCCTGCACCATGTAGTTGCCCGACGCGTTCCGCAGCACGGTCACGCCCGGGGCGCGGGCAGCCGCCATGACCGCATTCTCCGTGACGGTGTCGCCGCGTTCGATCAGGGTGATCGACCGCTCCACACCCTCGATGGGCTGCACGGTTGCGTGGTAGTTGCCCTCCGTCGCCTCGACCGTGAGACCCATCTTGCTCAGCGCGGACATATGGGGATGCACCGTCCTGGCACCCAGGTCGCAGCCGCCGGCGTAGGGGAGCAGGAACTGCTCGAACTCATGCATGAGCGGGCCCAACAGCATCAGGATGCTGCGCGTGCGCCTGGCCGCCCGCGCGTCGATGGTCTCGGGTGTGAGCGTCCCGGGTCGGACGATCTCCAGGTCGTTGTCGCCGATCCAGGTCAGTCGGACTCCGATCGAGGTGAGCACCTCGCTGATCCGGTCCACCTCCTCGATGCGCGCGATGCCGCGCAGCACGGTCCGGCCCTGGTTGAGCAGGCTCGCGCAGAGGATCGCCATGGCGGCGTTCTTGCTCGTGCGCACATCGATCTCCCCGCTGAGCCTCGTGGGCCCCTGGATCTCGAAGTTGACGTTGCCCTGGGTGGCCGTCTGGATGAGGGGCATGTCCAGCGCCTCGGCGAGGCGGTTGATCATGCTGAGGGACAGGTTCTGCTGACCGTTCTCGATGCGGTGCACCGCGCTCTGGACGGTGCCCAGTTCGTCGGCCAGCCGCTGCTGCGACCACCCGCGGGCCAGCCGCGCCTCCCGGATCATCCGTCCGATGGACTCACTCGTCGCACTCATCCGGCCAGACTATCTCATGTGTGAGATGGGCCATCGGTTTTGCTGGCAGACGGCCCGACGCGCGGCGACGCGTCGCACTACAGTGGGCGCCATGAGCTCTGATTTTGACGTCGTCGTCCTCGGTGCGGGCCCTGGTGGGTACGTCGCCGCCATCCGCGCCGCGCAGCTGGGGCTGCGCGTGGGCATCATCGAGAAGAAGTACTGGGGCGGTGTCTGCCTCAACGTCGGCTGCATCCCCACCAAGTCGCTGCTGCGCAACGCCGAGCTGGCGCACATCTTCACCCACGAGGCGGGCACGTTCGGCATCGAGGGCCAGGTGACGTTCGACTACGGCAAGGCGTACAGCCGGAGCCGTCAGGTCTCGGACCGGATGACCAAGGGCATCCACTACCTCATGAAGAAGAACAAGATCACGGAGATCGACGGCTGGGGAACGTTCGTCGATGACCACACCATCCGGGTCGCCGGCAACGACGGCCAGGAGCGCACGGTGACCTTCACCAACGCCATCGTCGCGGTGGGTGCCACGACCCGCCTGCTGCCCGGGACCTCGCTGTCGGACAACGTCGTGACCTATGAGGAGCAGATCCTCTCCGACTCGGTGCCGGACTCGATCATCGTGGGCGGCTCGGGGGCCATCGGCACCGAGTTCGCGTTCGTGCTCAGCCAGTACGGCGCGAAGGTCACCATCGTGGAGTACCTGGACCGCATGGTCCCCACCGAGGACGCCGAGGTGTCGGCGGAACTCGCCAAGGCGTACAAGAAGCTCGGCGTCACCGTGCTCACCTCGACCAAGGTCGAGAGCATCGAGGACACCGGCTCGGGGGTGCGGGTGACCGTGAGCCCGGCGGCCGGCGGCGAGCAGCAGGTCCTCGAGGCGGACCGGTTCCTGTCCGCCATCGGCTTCGCCCCCCGGACGGAGGGCTACGGCCTGGAGAACACCGGCGTGGCGCTGACCGAGCGTGGCGCCGTCGCGATCGACGAGTACATGCGCACCAACGTCGCGCACATCTACGCCATCGGCGACTGCACGGCCAAGATGATGCTCGCGCACACCGCCGAGGCGCAGGGCGTCGTGGCCGCCGAGACCATCGCCGGAGCCGAGACCCAGCCGATCAACTACGACATGATCCCGCGCGCCACATACTGCCAGCCGCAGATCGCCTCCTTCGGCTACACGGAGCAGCAGGCCCGCGACAAGGGCTTCGACGTCAAGGTCGCCAAGTTCCCGTTCGCGGCCAACGGCAAGGCGTGGGGGCTCGGCGAGGGGACCGGGTTCGTCAAGGTCGTGGCCGATGCCCGCTACAACGAGATCCTCGGCGCCCACATGATCGGCCCGGACGTCACGGAACTGCTGCCCGAGTTGACCTTGGCGCAGGCGTACGACCTCACGGCCGACGACGTCGCCCGCAACATCCACGCCCACCCGACGCTGTCCGAGGCGCTGAAGGAGGCCGTCGAGGGCATCGCCGGTCACATGATCAACTTCTGATCATGGACGACTCGTTCTCGCTGCGCGGACGCGTCGCCGTCGTCACGGGCGCCTCCCAGGGGATCGGGCGTGCCGTCGCGGTGGCCCTGGCCCAGGCCGGGGCCCGCGTGGGCTGCGCGTCACGCAGCGGGACGAGTGCCGAGGCAACGGTCGCTGACATCCGCGCGCTGGGAGGTGAGGCGGCGCCCGTGGCGAGCCACGTCACCGGCGCGGACCTCCTGGTCGACGGGGGCTACTGCTGCTGGTGATCCGGCTAGGGTGGCTTCATGGAGCAGCGCAACGTCGGCACCTCTGATCTCCGCGTGAGCGTCGTCGGGATGGGATGCAACAACTTCTCCCGCCCCAGGACCGCGACGGAGAGCCTTGAGCACAGCATCCGCGTCATCCACGCGGCCGTCGATCACGGCATCACCTTCTTCGACGGGGCGGACATCTACGGCGGCAGCCCCGGGCAGAGCGAGGAGTTCCTCGGCGAGGCGCTGCACGACCGGCGCGATCAGGTGGTCATCGCCACCAAGTTCGGCCATCAGGACTTCGCGATGCCGGGCGCTGACGCCTGGGGGCCGAAGGGGGCGCGCCGCTACGTGCGCTCCGCCGTCGAGGCCTCCCTCCGCCGGCTTCGGACCGACCACATCGACCTGCTGCAGATGCACACCCCGGACCCGGAGACTCCGATCGAGGAGACGCTCGCGATCCTGACGGACCTGGTCGGCGAAGGCAAGGTCCGCTACATCGGCCACTCGAACTTCTCCGGCGCGATGGCCCGCGAGGCCGCGGACATCTCGCTGGCGGAGGAGTACGAGTCGTTCATCTCGGCGCAGAACGAGTACTCCCTGCTCTCGCGGGACATCGAGTTCGACCTGCTACCTGCCGCCGTCGAGCTCGGCCTGGGCGTCTTCCCCTACTTCCCCCTCGCCAACGGCCTGCTGACCGGCAAGTACACCGCCGACGGAGGCGGCCAGGGCCGCATGCGCACCATCAAGTCGGCCCAGTTGGGCGACGTCGACTGGGACCTGCTCGACAGATACCGGGAGCTCTGCGACGACGCGGGCGTCCCGATGCTCCACGTCACCTTCCAGTGGCTGCTGAGCCGCCCCTCGATCTCGTCCGTCATCGCCGGGGCGACCCAGGTCGACCAGGTGGTGCAGAACGCCGCGGCCGGCGAGGCCCAGGTGCCGCGGGCTCTGCTGGACGCCGTCGACGAGCTTTTCGCTCCCTGAGCTCAGCTCACGAAGAGCGGATCGCCGGCGGTGACGTCGCCGACGGCGGCGTCGCTGATGCTGTCCGGCGCGGCATCCATGACCACGACCACGACGGTGGTGTCCATGCCCGGGTCCGTGATGGTCGCGGGATCCCAACTGACCACCGGATCGCCCGCGGCCACGGTGGCGCCCTGCTGCCCGTGGACCTCGAAGCCCTCGCCGGCCAGGCGCACCGTGTTGATGCCCACGTGTACGAGGATGCCGGTGTCGCCGCCCACGAGGACGATGAAGGCGTGCGGGCTCACCTTGAGCAGGACTCCGTCGACGGGGGAGACGACGGTCTGACGGCCGGCCCGGGGGCGGATGCCCACCCCGGGTCCCACGGTCTGCGCGCTGAAGACCGGATCCGGCACCTCAGCCATGGGAACGACGCTGCCGGCGCACGGCGCGAGGATCTGCATCACACACACTCCTTCGGATGTCGATGACGATGCGAGACTATCGCCGTTGCCACCGCAGCGGGGCGTGTCCGGACCCTTGACCGCGCCCGGCGCGACGATCAGCCCTTGCGACCGCCGCCCTTCCCCTTGGTGGGGGCCGAGGCGGTGGTCGGTTCGTCGGCCACGCCGTCGGTGTCGAGCGCGACGGACCGGAAGATCCGTCCCTCGGTGGATCCCGCATAGACGCGGCCACCGTGCACCACGATCGAGGTGCCGTCGACTCCGGTGGCGATGATGCGCGACTCGAGAGTCGTGGGGTCGACCCGGACGACGGTCGTGTCGGCCAAGTAGAACAAGGCGCCGTCGAAGTCCACATACAGGTCGCGCACCGTGGCGCTCAGGCTGATTCCCTCGGGATACCCAAGCTCCCGCTGCACCCCTCCCGCGACGTAGACCGGCCTGACCCACGGCACGGTCACGTACCCACCGGCGAAACGCTCCGTGAGTCGAGGCTGCTGGGAGAGCGCCCGGCCGGTGTCCTGTTGCCAGGATCCTGACTTGAGGACGAACGTGCCCACGGACCAGCTCATGCCGGCGTGCACGGTGCCATCGGGGGTGAGGACGCCGGAGTAGAAGCGCGACCAGTCAAGCAGTCCGTCGTCGCGGTGCTCAAGGCTCGCGGCGAACGCGGAGGTGCCAGTGCTCGTCGCCACGACCCCCGAAGCCCCTGCGGCGGCGTACCTGGCGCCGAACAGCCAGACGCTGCCGCCCTCGCCGACGGACACATCGAAGGTGTGGATCATGTTCAGGCCGTCGTCGATGTTTCGCCATGTCCCGGACGCATTCGTGGCGACCCCCGACGTGGCCCCGGCATGCCCGCTCGGGTCGGTCTTGGGGATCCACAGCGAGCCGTCCGGCGCCCGACGGACGACCTCGATGGCCTCGCTGAGCACGAGATGGGGGTCGCCCCAGCTCGCCGCGGCCAGGTCGAGGGGCACGGCCGCGATCCGGCCTTCCGGAACCGTGTGGGTGTCTGCGTTGTATCCCCAGTCGCCGTACCCGGCGACGAGCTGCCCATTGCGGTCGACGTTCATGTCGATGATCGTGCGTCCCACGGGGCACAGCTTGCCGGTGTCGCAGTACGTGCCGCCGTTCATCTGATCAGGCGCGGAGGAGTCGAAGGCCGTCTTCGATGCCATGGGGTGGGTGGCGAACAGCGTCATTCCGGCTGCGGGTCCCGGAACTCGGACCTTCGGCGCGGCATCGGCCGGGCCGATCAGGGGCGCGGTGAGGGCGGCGGCTGCCACGACGGTGGCGGCCAGGCGGGTTCTGAGCATGGATGTTCCTTGGGGTGGGGGGAGGAGGGTCAGCCGTTGAAGGCGATGACGTTGTTGAAGACCCAGCGGTCCTCGTAGCGGTAGGTACCGTCGCGGTAGACCGGCACGCGGGAGCGGATGAACGCGCGGCACCCGTTGTCCCCGGTCCATTCGTCGCCGCACGACGTCTTCCACGACCGACCGCCGGAGGTGAAGGTGCCCGTGTTGGCGAGCGGGTTGGATCCCCAGCTCGCCCGGGTGGCCGGCAGGTACGACAGGTTGTTGAACACCCAGTTCCAGCGCGTGCTCCAGCCGGTCCGGGTCTGGACGACCTCGGTGGCCCAGATGTAGGCGAAGCAGCGCTCTGTGGTGCTGTAGGGCTCGCACCGCGTGAACCACTTCCGTCCGCCCGAGGTCGCGTAGCCAGGGTTGTAGTAGACGCCCGTGGGCCGCGGCTGCTCGACGGCGGGTGCCGTGGGAGCGCTCGGCGCCGGTGTCACCGGTGCCTGGTCCGCGGCGTTGGTGAGGTGGCCGGCGTAGCCGACGGGAAGCCACTCCGTCAGCGCCCACGGGAAGGCGTTCTGCTTCAGCCCGTTGATGCGCGCGGACAGGACGGGATCCGTCTTCCACGGGTTGACGCCGTCGCCCATGCCGTAGGGGTGCTCGAAGTTCAGTGCCATCACGAAGGCGTTGCGGTCCGCCACGATTCCGCCGTACTTCTTCACCGCCCGCATCACCGCGGCCATCGTCGGATCGATGCCGTTGGCCCTGACGTAGGCGTCGACGTCGAAGCCGCGGGGGAACGTGAACACCTGCCCGGCAGCCGGTGCGGCGGGGAACGCGGCGGGGTCGAGCCCACCGTCGGTCTGCTTCGCCGGGAAGGAGATGGTGCCCTTGAGATAGTCGGGGAAGGTGACCGAGACCATGTGGTTGATCTCGCCACGGCGCACCTCTTCGGCGCCGATCTGGGTCAGCTCGTTGCTGATGCCGATGACGGAGCTGGAGCCGGTGAGGTAGCCGAGCCAGTAGTTGCCCGGGCCGGCCGTCCTGGTCGTGGGGTCGCCGTACCAGTAGCCCGAGGCGGCGAAGTGCCACTCGTTGCCGCTCGCGCCGCCCTTGGTGACGCCGTAGTAGCCGCGCATGATGCCGGTGGCGACGTCGAACGTGGCGAACGCTCGGTCCCCACCGTCCGAGGGCTTGGCCCAGGTCGGGATGGGAAGCCGCCCCGTGGTCACCTGGACCAGGCGCGGGAAGTTCACCACCCGGGCGTCGGTGGAGACGAAGGTGGCGAACGCCTGGTGGGGGTTCGACGAGTCGACGGTGTAGATCGGGATGTTGTCGTGCGCGTGGACGCCGCCACCGACGTTGACCCCCATCCGCAGCCACGGATCGAGCGTGTCGGGCAGATACTTGCGGGGGAGGGCGTCGGAGACGAACTTCGCGATGGCTGCGGAGTTGGCGGCGCGGGGAGCCGCGCCCACCAGGCGCGTGGCCATCGTGCCCTCCGCCACGTAGTGGTCCGGATGCAGCGGCGACCAGCGCTGGACCGCGGCCAGATCCGCAGCCGTCTTGCCCGGGTCGACCGCCGCGACGACAGGCTTTCTCGACGCGTCGGGGGTCGAGAAGCAGTGTGGGCCGACGGCGATACCGGAGGGCGGAGGCACGTAGTCGAAGCCGTTGTACACGCAGCCGCGCGCGGAGTCGACGCCCGAGGCGATTCCGCTGGTCTCGGCCTGCGCGGGCAGCGCCGGCGCCAGCGCGGCGAGGGCGACCGCCGCGGTCGCCCAGAGGGTCAGGAGTCTCGTCACGGGGGGACCGTAGACCCCCCTGGCAGGACCATTTGCCCCGATCGACGCCGGACGACCCAGCTGTGAACACAAGTTAGCCAAGAGTCGGGCCGAAGGTGACCGCCACCGCCGACGAACGTCGAGTGCTCCGGTGACCGAAGGTGAGGACGGCCGCGACACGTCCTCACCCGGCCGGGCTAGGGTCGCGGTGTGAACCGCGTCCATCCCGTCGTCCTCGTGCTGGTCGCCATCGCCTCCGTCCAGTTCGGCGCGTCCCTGGCCAAAGGCGCGTTCGACCTCGCGCACCCGGCGACCCTGGCACTCCTTCGCGGGGCCATCGCCAGCGTCGTGTTCCTCGCGATCGCGCCCCCACGCCTCACCGGGCGATCCCGGAGGGACTGGGTCGTCGCGGCGGGGTACGGCGTCTGTCTGGCGGGGATGAACGCGCTGATCTACCTCAGCTTCGCGCGGATCCCCGTCGGGCTGGCGGTCACTCTCGAGTTCGTCGGGCCCTTGGCGCTCGGGGTGCTGGGATCCCGCCGCGCGGTAGACCTCCTGTGGGTGGCGCTCGCCGCCGTCGGCGTGGTGCTCCTGGGCGCCGGACCGACCGCGCACGACCCCGTCGGCATCGCGCTGGCGTTGGGAGCCGGCGCCCTGTGGGCCGCCTACATCGCGCTCGCCGGACCGCTGGGCCGCCGTTGGCAGGGGGCGACGGGGCTCACCGTCGGCAGCGCGTTCGGCGTCCTCCTGTTGGCCGGTCCCGGCCTCGCCCTCGCCGACGGGGCGTGGCGCGACCCTCGCGTCCTGGGAGTCATGGCCATGGTCGCCCTGTTGAGCACCGTCATCCCGTACGGGCTCGAACTGCACGCGCGCCGCTCGATCTCCGCGGGGACGTTCGGGGTGCTCATGAGTCTCGAGCCGGCCGCCGCGGCGCTGTTCGCCTGGCTGGTCCTGGGAGAATGGCTGCGCCCGCTGGAGTGGCTGGCGATGGCCGCGGTCATCGCCGCGTCGGCGGGCGCGATCCGGACAGCGGCGACGAGGAGGGCACGTGGCCAGATCACCGTCGGGAACACCCGCGTTGAAGGCGCTTGATCAAGCAGGCGCCGGCTATCGCGTACACGAGTATGTGCACAACCCCAGGGAGCGGAACTTCGGGCTCGAGGCCGCGGCGGCGCTCGGCGTGCCCGCCGAGCGGGTGTTCAAGACGCTCCTCGCCACTGACGGCACCCGCCTGGTCGTAGGCGTGGTCCCCGTGGACCACGCGCTCGATCTCAAGGCACTGGCCGCCACCCTCGGGGCGAAGCGGTTGGCCATGGCCGATCCCGCCGCCGCGGAGCGCGCCACAGGCATGGTGGTGGGCGGCATCAGCCCGGTGGGGCAGAAGCGGGCGCTGCCGACCGTCGTGGACAGCTCCGCGCGACGTCACGACACCATCTTCGTCTCGGGCGGGCGGCGCGGCCTCGACGTAGAGCTGACCCTCGAGGACCTGGTCAGGGTGACCCGGGCGCTGGTGGCTCCCATCTCCGCCGGGTAGTCTCGCGCCATGAGCGACGAGACGACCGTGACCAGGAACGACGCCCGCAACCGCTATGAACTGCGGCTCGGCGACGAGCTCATCGGGCGGGTGGACTACCGGGTCGATGGCGACGTCATGGACATGTATCACACGGAGGTGGACCCGGCGCACGGGGGCAACGGCTACGGCAACCGCCTCGTCGCCCACGCCGTCGCCGACGCGGCCGACACCGGCCTGATGATCCGGCCGACCTGCCCGTTCATCGCCACATACCTCGACCGGCACCCGGAGTACGCCGACCTGCGCGCCTGACGCCCGAGATGACGGGGCGCCCCCGCCGGGGGCAGAATGGCCTTGTCCTGTCAGCACATCCGAGGGAGACCCCATGAGTGGAGTCATCACCGTCCGCCGTAACGACGATGCGGAACAGGTGACGCTGACCACCACGACGACGGGTCTCGACCTGTTCGGCGAGGACCGCACCGTCGTTGCGATGCGGGTCGCCGGTGAACTGCGCGACCTCGCCCGCGAGCTGAACGACGGCGACGTCGTCGAGCCCGTCACCATCGACAGCCCGGAAGGGCTCAGCGTGTTGCGCCACTCGGCCGGCCACGTCACCGCCCAGGCCCTGCAGAGCCTGCACGTCGACGCGAAGCTCGGGATCGGCCCGCCGATCACCGACGGCTTCTATTACGACTTCGCCACGGGAGCGCTGACCCCCGAGGACCTCAAGGCCATCGAGAAGAAGATGGGCCAGATCGTCAAGGAACGGCAGCGCTTCGTGCGCCGCGTCGTCAGCGACGAGGAGGCCAGGAGCGAGCTCGCCGAAGAGCCGTTCAAGCTTGAACTCATCGCCGACAAGGGGTCATCCACGGACGCCGACGGATCCAGCGTGGAAGTGGGCGCCGGCGAGCTCACCATCTACGACAACGTCCGCCGGGACGGTTCGGTCGCCTGGAAGGACCTGTGTCGCGGTCCCCACATCCCGCACACCGGATACCTCGGCAACGGCTGGGCGCTGACCCGCACGTCGGCCGCCTACTGGCGCGGCGACCAGCGCAACACCGCCCTCCAGCGCGTGTACGGCACCGCATGGCCGTCGAAGGACGACCTGCAGGCCTACCAGCACCGCCTCGAGGAGGCCGCCAAGCGCGACCACCGCAAGCTCGGCGTCGAGCTGGACCTGTTCAGCTTCCACGAGGTCGTCGGCTCCGGCCTGCCCCTCTTCCATCCCCGCGGCGGCGTCATCAAGCGCGCCATGGAGGACTACGTGCGCACCCGACACATCGAGGAGGGCTTCGACTACGTCGGGACGCCGCACATCGCCAAGGAGGACCTCTTCTACACCTCGGGGCACCTGCCGTACTACGCCGACGGCATGTTCCCGCCCCTCCTCGAGGACGCCGAGCGTGACGAACAGGGGGCCGTGGTGCGAGGCGGGCAGGCGTACCGCCTCAAGGCGATGAACTGCCCCATGCACAACCTCATCTTCTCCTCGCGCGGCCGCTCGTACCGCGAGCTCCCTCTCCGGTTCTTCGAGTTCGGCACTGTCTACCGCGACGAGAAGTCCGGCGTGGTCCAGGGCCTCACCCGGGTGCGTTCGATCACGCAGGACGATTCGCACAGCTACTGCGCGAAGGAACAGGCCCCCGACGAGGTGCGCCACCTGCTGCGTTTCATCCTGTCGCTGCTGACGGACTTCGGCCTGACGGATGTCGCGCTCGAGGTGTCCACCCGCGACGAGGACGGCCGCAAGGCGGACAAGTTCATCGGGTCGGACGAGCAGTGGGCCGAGGCCACCGCAATCCTCGAGGCCATCGCGCACGAGTCCGGTCTGCCCGTCGTGGCGGATCCGGGCGGCGCCGCCTACTACGGGCCCAAGATCTCCATCCAGGCCAAGGACGCCATCGGCCGCACATGGCAGATGTCGACCATCCAGTACGACTTCAATCAGCCGGAGCGGTTCGAGCTCGAGTACACGGCGTCCGACGGCAGCCGGCAGCGGCCCGTGATGATCCACTCGGCCAAGTTCGGGTCCATCGAGCGCTTCATGGGCGTCCTCATCGAGCACTACGCGGGGGCCTTCCCCGCGTGGCTGTCGCCGGTGCAGGTGGTCGCGGTCCCCGTCGCGGCGGAGTTCAACGACTACCTCGACGGCGTCGTCGCCCGGCTGCGGGCCGCGGGCGTCCGGGTCCAGTTCGACGACTCCGACGACCGATTCGGCAAGAAGATCCGCAACGCCGCGAAGGAGAAGGCGCCGTTCGTGCTCATCGCCGGCGGCGACGACCGGGACGCCGGCGCGGTCTCGTTCCGGTTCCGCGACGGCTCACAGCGTAACCAGGTGCCTGTCGACGAGGCCGTGGCGCACATCATCGACGTCATCGGCTCGCGCACGAACACCTCACCCAGCGCCGATGCCTGAGGTGGAGTCCACCGACGCTCTGGCGGGCGTCCCCGACGCCTTCCAGCGCCTGTGGACGCCGCACCGGATGGTCTACATCCAGGGAGACCTCAAGCCGACACACCCGGGGGAGTGCCCCTTCTGCAGCGCACCGCGGCGCGAGGACGCGGACGGGCTCATCGTCGCGCGGGGAACGTACGCCTACGTGGTGATGAACCTGTTCCCGTACTCGCCCGGGCACCTGCTCGTGTGCCCCTACCGGCACCTGAGCGACTACCCGGACCTGACGCCCGAGGAGACCTTGGAGATCGCGCAGCTGACCCAGCGGGCGATACGGGTGATCAGGCGCGTCTCCGGGGCGCAGGGATTCAACATCGGGATGAACATGGGCGAAGTGGCCGGCGCGGGTATCGCGATGCACCTGCATCAGCACATCGTCCCGCGCTGGACGGGGGACATGAACTTCCTGCCCATCGTGGCCCGGACGAGGGCCCTGCCCCAGCTGCTCGGGGATGCCCGGGACCTGCTCGCCGCCGCCTGGGAGGAGTGAGGTGTCCCTCTCGCTGCTCACCTGGCGGGTGGGCCGGAGGGTCACGCGCCGCACGGCCGATCTCCTGGCCCGCCTCGCCGCCCCGGTGATCAATCTCCGCCCGCCGGCGCCCGTGCGCGCCTGGGAGCGGACCATCCTGCAGGCCACCGGGCAGGCACCGACGCGACGGCAGCGGCGCCTGATGCTTGAGAACTGGCTGCGCAACACCCTGTGGTCGCTCGGGCTGGCGGGCTGGTCCGCCGACGACATCGTCGACGCCGTGGTGATCAGTGACCTCGACGCGGAGAAGCTGCGTTCGTCCGCCGCCGGGCCGGGGCTGGTCGTGGCGCTGCCGCACATGGGCTCCTGGGACTGCGCGGGCGCCTGGGCCGCCCGGACCGGGCTGCCGGTGGTGAGTGTCGCCGAGCGGCTGCCCGACGGTCTCTACGAGCGGTTCCGCGACGCGCGCGCCGCCATGGGCATCACCGTCTACCCCGTGGACGAACCCGAGGTGCTGGACAGGCTCGCCGAGGACGTGCACGCGGGACGCCTGGTCTGTCTGGTGAGCGACCGCGCCTTGTCCAGCCACGGGGTCACCGTCGACTGGCCGGGCGGCGACCAGGTCCGGATCACCGTGCCGGCCGGCCCCGCGCTCCTCGCGCTGCGCACCGGCGCCCACCTCCGGGCCGCCACCACCCGGTTCGAAGGCAGGCGGCTTCGGATCGACGTGTCGGACCCCATCGAGGGCAGCGACGTGACCCAGCTTCTCCAGGGCGTCGTGGCCCACTTCGCCTCCGCCATCCGCGCGAGCCCGGAGAATTGGCTCATGCTGCGGAAGGCGCTGCGATGACCGGGCTGCGCGTCGCGCTCGTGTGCCCCTACTCGCTGGACACGCCAGGGGGCGTCGCCACCCACGTCCTGGGGCTCGCACGGTGGCTGCTGGAACAGGGACACGACCCCGTCGTCGTCGCGCCGGGGGAGCAGGAGGTCGACCGCGGCGTGCCGGTGGTGCTGCTCGGTTCGGCCAGCGCCTTCCGCTTCAACGGATCCGTGGCCCGACTGGCCGTCTCCCATCGGCAGCGTGTCATGGCGGTGAGAGCCGTGGCCGACGCCGACGTCGTCCACGTGCACGAGCCCCTGACGCCGGGGGCGGGGTACGCGACGGCTCGCGCGTCGTCGGCGCTGGTCGTGACGCACCACGCCAGCTTCGACCCCGCCCACCTCGCCACCACCTTGCGAGTGCGCGCCTCCCGCCTGCCCGCCGACCGGATCTCTGTCGCCGTGTCCGCCGCGGCGGCGGCGACGGCCCGCGCCGCCATCGGCTACGAGCCGCTCATCATCCCCAACGCCATCACGATGCCGCCCCCGGCCCCGGCCCGCCCCGCAGGACGGCCGTTGGTGGTCTTCCTCGGCCGTCAGGACGAGCCGCGCAAGGGCTATCCGCTCTTCGCGGCTCTGGCCCAGTCGGTGCCTGAGGCGGACTTCGTGGCGATCGGCCCGGGAGGTCCCGGGGCGACCGGGGTGCGCGAACTCGGCCGCCTCGACGACCGGGCCGCGGCCGAGATCCTGGACCAGGCCACGGTCCTGGTCGCGCCGAACCGCTTCGGCGAGTCCTTCGGGCTGATCCTGCTGGAAGGCCTTGCCCACGGCTGCGCCGTGGTCGCGAGCGACCTGCCCGCGTTCCGCGCCGTCGTCGACCATCCCGGGGTGATCTCCTGGTTCCCCGTGGACGACGTGGTGTCCGCCCGTGCCGCGCTCCGCCGTCGGCTCGACGACCCCCCGCCGCCGGCCGCGGCCCGGGCCCTCGCCGAGCGCTACAGCTGGGACCACGTCGGGCCGCGGATCGTCGAGCTCTACGGGCGCGTGACCACACGTGCCACCGGGGCTGACGTAGGCTGAGCGGGTGGAGACTCAGCCCCCCGTCCCGGCCTGGGACACCGAGGCGGTCCTCACGCTGCCCAACGCGCTGTCGTTCATCCGGCTGCTGGGCATCCCGGTCTTCTGCTGGCTCATCCTCGCTGGACACGATGTGGCGGCCGTCACCATGCTCGCCCTGTTCGGGGTGACCGACTGGTTCGACGGGCACCTCGCCCGCTCGCTCAAGCAGCGCAGCCGCCTCGGAACCCGGCTCGATCCGGTCGCGGACCGCCTGTACATCCTGGGAGCGGTCGTCGTCCTGCTGATCCGGGGGATCGTGCCCTGGTGGTTCGTCGTCATCCTTGTCGCGCGCGACCTCATGCTCGCCGGGCTCATCCCCGTGCTGCGCCGGCACGGGATGCTCGCCCTCCCCGTCAACATCGTCGGCAAGGCCGGCACGATGCTGCTGCTGCTCGCGCTGCCTCTCATCCTGCTGGGCGCGCCCTCGTCCCTCGACCTCACCTGGGCGCACTGGGCCGGGTGGATCCTCGGGGCACTCGGAGCCGCCGTGTACTGGGCGGCCGGCATCCTGTACGTGCGGGAGACCGTCCGCTTGAACCGGAGCGGCGTGTGAGGCGTCCCGACGCCAGCATGAGCCTGCTCACGGACGTGGCCGAGGGCGCGCTGGAGCCCGAGTACCGCGTCGCGGGTCCCGGCGGGCCGACGCGGCTGCCGCTGCTCGTGGCGGTCACCCTCATCGTCGCCCTGGTCACCGTCGCGCTGCTGCAGACCACGCGAGGCGCTGGCGCCGAGGCCGATCAGCGCGCGGACCTGCTGGACCGGGTCGCGACCGCGCGCGCCCGGCAATCCGACCTCGCCGAGCGGGCTGCGGCCCTCGAGCAGGAGGTCCGCGAACTCGGCGAAGAGGCGCTGGGGGACCCGACGCAGCGCGAACGCCTCGGCGCCGTGGAGACGGCGGCCGGCGCTGTGCCCGTCGCCGGCCCCGGCATCATCGTCACCGTCGACGACGCGGCCGAGGGCGGTACGGACAACGGCCTCGTGCTCGACAGCGATCTGAGCCGGCTCGTCAACGGTCTCTGGCAGGCAGGGGCCGAGGCCGTGGCGATCAACGGCCGGCGGATCACCACACTCACCCCGATCCGCGCGGCGGGGGCGGCCATCACGGTGGACTTCGTGTCGCTGAGCCCGCCCTACCGCGTCGAGGTGATCGGCGACCCCGCGACCCTGCAGGCGCGCTTCAACCAGACCCCTGCCGCCGCCTGGTGGCAGTTCATCACGGCCAACTACGGCCTGACCATGACCATCGAGCAGGCCGACGACGACCTCGTCCTGCCCGCCGACCCCGGCATGGCGATCCGCTACGCCACCACAGACTGAGGAGCTCACACCAGTGTTCGCGATCCTGGGACTCATCGCCGGAGTGGCCGTGGGCCTGCTGCTGCAACCCACCCTGCCACCGGTCCTCGCGCCCTATCTGCCGATCGCGATCGTGGCGGCCTTCGATGCGATCCTCGGCGCGACCCGTGCCTACCTGGAGGGCATCTTCTCCGACCGGGTGTTCCTGGTGTCGTTCCTGTCCAACATCATCATCGCGGGGCTGATCGTCTTCGTGGGCGATCAGATCGGGGTCGGGTCGCAGCTGTCGACCGGCGTCGTCGTCGTGCTCGGCATTCGCATCTTCACCAACGCCGCCGCGATCCGGAGGGCGCTGCTGCATGCCTGATCCCGCCCCCGAACCTCGCCGCGCGACGGACGCGCCCCCGCGACGACTCCTGCGGGACTTCCTGCGCCCCAGCAGGGGCCAGTTCGTCGCCGGTGTCGCGCTGTTCCTGACCGCGCTCATCGTCGTCCTCACGCTGCGCTCCCAGGCCAACCAGCCGGAGTTCGCCAACGTCCGCCAGGCCGATCTCATCCAGCTGCTCGACAACGTCACCGCGGAGACCCGGCGCCTGGAGGAGGAGGTGCGCACGCTGGAGCAGGCACAGAGCGAACTGCTCAGCGGCGTCGATCGCGACGAGGCGGCCCGGCAGGAGGCCGAGCGGCGGCTCGAGCAGGCGCAGATCATCGCCGGGACGGTCGCGGTGTCGGGGCCGGGCGTCCGGCTCGAGATCCAGGATCCGGGAGCCCGGGTGAGCGCCGAACTGCTGCTGGACGCCGTCGAGGAGTTGCGGGACGCAGGCGCCGAGGTGATCGAACTCAACGACTCGGTGCGGCTCGTGATGAGTTCCTGGTTCGGCACCGACGACTCAGGGCGGTTGACGGCCGACGGCGTCGCGCTCGAGGCGCCGTACGTCATCGAGGCCATCGGCGATCCGGCGACGCTGGAGGCCGGCGCCCGGTTCCGCGGGGGCCTCGTCAGCGAGGTGGAGGGCGAGCGCGTCGGTGGCCGCGTGCAGATCACGCAACTCGACGAGGTCAGCATCACCACCGTCGTCGAACCGGAGGACAACGAGTTCGCCACACCGCGCTGATCCACTTGTCAGAGGGTGATAAGTTCCTCAGGGTAGCGTTGATCCGTAGAGATCGAGCCTGACCGGACTATCCAGGAGTGTGCAGCGATGAAGTGCCGCAAATGTGGAACGGAAAGCCCCGCACAAGCGCGGTTCTGCAGCGAATGCGGCGCTCCGCTGACTGACCCCACCGGGGACACCACGACGATGTTCCCCGTCACGAGCGAGGACCGCCCGGTCGAGCTGACCGACCAGGAGTTACAGGAGGTCCGCACGCTCGCGGCCGGCAACGCCCTGCTCGTCGTCAACCGTGGGCGCGGGGACTCCGCGTCCTTCCTCATCGACAGCGACATCACCAACGTCGGCCGCCACCCCGAGTCGGACATCTTCCTCGACGACATCACGGTGTCGCGGCACCACGCGAAGTTCGTGCGCAGCGGCGGCAAGCTCTACCTGGAGGATCTGGGGAGCCTGAACGGCACGTACGTCAACCGCACGCTCCTCGACGGGCGCACGCTGCTGCGCGAGGGGGACGAGATCCAGATCGGCAAGTACCGGGCCACGATCTCGCTGGGCGAGTCCGGTCTGAGCTGATGCCTGGCGCGGCGCGCACCATCGGCCGCGTGCTGGAGATGATCCGGCCCGAGTTCCCCGACATCTCGGTGTCCAAGCTCCGCTACCTGGAGGCGGAGGGCCTGATCTCGCCGGACCGGCAGCAGCCGTCTGGCTATCGGCGGTTCAGCCAGGACGACGTCGACCGGCTGCTGTACGTGCTGCGCGCCCAGCGGGACCGTTACCTGCCCCTCAAGGTCATCCGGGAGGAGTTGGAGGCCCTGGACCGGGGGGAGCAGCCGCCGTCCCTCGCGGCACCGGACCCAGACCCCGAAGCGAGTCCGGACCCGCGGCCCCCCTCCAGGCAGGGCCCGACCCCCGGGCTCATGACGCGCCGCCAGGTGTTGGCGGAGTCGGGACTGGCCGAGGCCGCGTTCATCCAGCTGGAGCGCCTCAAGATCGTGCATCCGCGGCGCGGATCGCAGCTCTACGGACGCGAGGCCGTCGCCCTGGCGTCCGCGGCCAAGAAGCTGACGAGCTACGGCATCGATCTACGGCAACTTCGGGTCATGCAGCAGGCGGCGGCCATGGACGCGGCGGTCGTGGAACAGGCACTCGAACCCTATCGGCGCCGATCCGGCCCCCCGCAGGAAGTCGTCATGGACCTCTACCGCGTCGTCATGCAGGCGCACGCGGCTCTCCTGCACGGACAGATGCACTGAGTAGGCTTGGACCCATGATCGGCCTCGACGTGCTCGGCATCCGCCTGGTCTCCCCGGAGGAACCCCCGGTGCTGCTGCTGCAGGAGCAGGGCGGCTCGCGGTGCCTGCCCATCTGGATCGGAAACATCGAAGCCGCCGCGATCGCGGTGGCGTTGGAGGGCGAGCCTCCGCAGCGCCCGATGACCCATGACCTGCTCGCGAGCGTCGTCGACCTGCTCGGCGACGGGGTCGGCGAGGCGGGCGCGGTGCGCATCACCCGCATGCACGACGGGGTCTACGACGCCGTCCTCCTCGTCGGCGGGCACGAGATCCCCGCGCGGCCCAGCGATTGTGTGGCCATCGCCGTTCGGCTGGGGTGGCCCATGGAGTGCCCCGTGGCGCTCATGGATCAAGTCGGGGTTGAGGTTGAAGAGTCGTCGACCGATGAGGTCGAGGCCTTCCGGGCGTTCCTCGACACGGTCAACGCCGACGACTTCGAGGACGAGTAATGCCTGGTCAGCCCGGGTTTGTCCGGGCCACTGAGAGCCGCGTCACCGCCCCCGCCGGGGAGGGCAGGCAAGAATTGTGCCGCCGCTTCGGGCGTGTCGCGGTGCCTGCGCGCCACGGACGGTTAGCGTCGGATCCGCGATGTCCGACGGACGCTGAGGAGTGTGGGGACCGTGACTGAGACGCCCGGAGCCGAGCCGCTGCAGGCGGTGCTGTTCGACGGCGACTTCACCCCTGTGCCGAGCGACACCGGGTACCGGGGACCGATCGCACACCGGGTGGCGGGGATCACGTATCGCCAGCTGGACTACTGGGCCCGGACGGGTCTGGTCGTCCCCTCCATCCGCAACGCCGAGGGCTCCGGGACCCAGCGCCTCTACTCGTTCCGCGACATCCTCCTGCTGCGGGTCGTGAAGCGGTTCCTCGACGTCGGCATCTCGCTGCAGCAGATCCGGGTGGCCATCGACCACCTCCGCGTCCGCGGCGTCGACGACCTCACCGAGCTGACGCTTGTCAGCGACGGCTTCAGCGTGTACGAGGTGACCTCGGCCAACGAACTGTTCGACCTGACCCGCGGAGGCCAGGGCATGTTCATGATCTCGGTCAGCAGCGTCTGGAAGGAACTCGAGGGCACGCTCTCGTCGCTGCCGGGGGAGCGCACCGGGGACGTCGAGGACCAGGCGAGCGACCCGTCCGACGAGCTGGCCGCGCGGCGGCGGTCCAAGGCCGTCTGACCTCTCACGGCCGCCGCGGGCGGTAGGGTCGGCAAGATGAAGGACTGGATCGAGAAGGTCACCAACCAGCCGTTCGTCGCCCACGCGATGGCGGCCAACGAGCGCTACAACAAGCGCCTCGGCCCGCAGTTCGCCGCGGCCGTCACGTACTTCTCGGTCCTGTCGATGGTGCCGATCGTCATGTTCGCGTTCTCGATGCTCGGCTGGACCCTCACGGTGCTGCGTCCGGACCTCATGGACCAGATCAAGGGCATCATCGACGCCGAGCTGGGCGAGGGGTCGGATCTGTCGAAGAGCCTCGGGGCCGTCGTCGACCACGCGTTCCGCAAATGGGCCTCGGTCGGAGCGATCGCCGTTCTCACCGCGGCGTACTCCGGCTCCAACTGGGTCGGCAACCTCAAGCGCGCCGTCCGGGTCATGTGGGCCAGCAAGTTCTCCGACGCGTCGGAGAAGGGCAACTTCTTCGCCGAGCTGGGCGTGAACCTGGCGATCTTCGTCGGGCTGCTGGTCAGCGTCGCCGCCAGCCTGGCGGTGTCGTCCGTCGGCGGCGGATTCTCCCGGCAGGTCATCGCCTGGTTGGGGTGGGACCACCTGCCGGGGATCGGGTTCGTCTTCCAGGCGGTCGCAGTACTCCTGACCTTCATCGCCAGCTGGATCCTGCTCGCGTTCCTGTTCATCGTGTTTCCGCGGCAGCGCGCCACCCCCAGGGCGTGGCTGACCGGGACCGTCCTGGGGGCCGTGCTGATCACGGTGCTGCAGCAGCTCGCCGGCCGGCTCGTCGGCGTCTTCACCGGCAATCCCGCGGCGTCGGTCTTCGGCCCCGTGATCGTGTTGATGCTGGTGTTCAACCTGTTGGCGACCATCATCCTCATGTCGGCCGCCTGGATCGGCACCGACGAGGTGTGGCCGGCCGATCTGGCGCGCAAGCACGCGGAGCGGGCCTCCGGCGTGGCCGCTGCCGCGGAGATCGACCTCGACGACATCCCGCACGGCGACGAGCCGGTCACCCCGCGGCGGTGGTCGGCGACCCGCAGCCTCGACGACCTGCGGCGCGCGCAGCCCATCCCTCCACTGTCGCCGGACCCCGAGCGGGCGGTCCGTCAGGACGTGGCCGGGCGCAGCGTCCGGCTCGGAACGTCCATCGGCTACGGCATCGGAGCTGCGACCGGCCTGGGGCTGGGCGCAGCGGCGGCCGCCCTCGCCCGGAGGGTGCGGCGCCGCCGCTGACTAGGCGAACCGCACCTCCGACCACTGCCCGTCGGTGAGGTCGACGAGCTGCTCGGCGCCGCTGTGCGTCACCCGGTAGCGGCCAGCCGCGGCCGGGGTCCGGGGCCGCAGCCGGACGAGGGTCGGCCGACGGCCCTCCCAAGCCAGGTGGACAAGGACACCGGGCCTGGCCACGATGCCGGTGACCTCGCCCGAGTCGAGGCCGGGCGCCAGCGCTGGGAGCAGGTCGATCCGTCCGGGGCGGTGGCTCTGGACGAGCGTCTCGACGAACGCGCCCAGGAAGCCCAGATTGCCGTCGATCTGGAACGGTGGGTGAGCGGCGAACAGGTTGGGGTAGAGGCCGCCGCGCTGCCCGAATCCGTCGTCGGCGGGGCGCGTGACCAGGTTCAGGAGCCGGCCCACGGCGGCTGCGTCCCCGAGCCTGGCCCGCAGCGCGATCTTCCAGGCCAGGGACCACCCGGTCGAATCGTCGCCGCGAGTGTCGAGCGTCCTGGCCACAGCGGCGCCGTGCGGCTCCGCGGGGACGACCGTTCCGGGGAACCACGGATAGAGGTGCGACAGGTGCCGGTGTCGCGGATCTTCATCGACGCGCGGCGATCCCCACTCCTCGATCCGTCCATCGGCTGCGACGCGCGGAGGCGCGATCCTCGCCGCAGCGGCCGCGGCCTCGGCACCGACCGGGTCGCCGGGCGCGAGCCGCGCCGCGAGCTCCGCCGCCAGGCGCAGACAGTCACCGGCGATGGCCCGGTCCATGGCCGAGGATGTGGTCACGGATGCCGGCACCCCGGCATGCAGGAACCGGTTCTCCGGGGACGTCGACGGCGAGGTGCTTCCGTCGTCGCCGATCCAGTCGATGAGGAACTGGGCGGCGCCGCGCACGACCGGCCAGAAGCGGTCGAGCGTCTCCCGGGTCATGGCGCCGAAGCGGCGGTGCTCGTCGAACTGCAGGACGAGCCAGGCGCCGCCCATCGGCCAGTGCGCCCAGGAAGCGTCTCCGCCGGTGGGCAGCGAGTAGGCCCAGGCGTCGGAGTTGTGGTGTGCCACCCAGCCTCGCGCCCCATAGAGCCGCCGGGCGGTGTCGCGGCCCCGGTCCGCCAAGCCCTCGAGGAGTGTCAGGAGGGCCTCATGCGCCCGGGAGGCGCCGGTCGATTCGGCGCCCCAGTAGTTCATCTGCAGGTTGATGTTCAAGGTGTAGGCCGACGACCACGGCGGCTGCATCTCGGCGTTCCAGATCCCCTGGAGATTCGCCGGGAGACCGCCGGGGCGGCTCGACGCCACGAGGAGGTAGCGGGAGTACTCGGCGAGCAGGGCGAGCAGTCCCGGGTCCTCCCGGGCCACGTCGGCGACCTCGTGGAGACGCCGGTCCGGGTCCAGCGACTCGCGTGCCGAGCCCGCACCGAGGCGCAGGCTGAAGTCGCCGGCGAGTGCCGCGTAGTGGGCACGGTGGCGGTCGAACGCCTCACCGACGTCGGCCTGTGCGCGCGCGGCGGCACGCTCGGCGGCAGGTCCTGCGGGGCCGGGATCGAGGGTGGGGGAGCGGAACGTCGTCTCGATCGCCAGCGCGACGTCGACGGCCCTGGCGCCGGTGATGGTGATCCGGCCGTCGGGGTCCCCGGTCACGGCGCCGTCGGTGACGACACGCAGGTGCAGCATCACCTGCGCCGGAGCGACCCCGGGCCGTTCCCAGGTGCACGCCGGTTCGTCGGGCTCATGGCCGGGGGCGACATCAGCGGGGAGGGCGAGCTGCATCGCCACGCCGTCGGCCATCGTGGCCAGGCTGACCCGACGCAGCGACGTCGTCAGGGCGATGGACAGGTCGGCCGGCCGGGTCCCGCGCATGCGGTGGACCAGCACGTCGTCGGCCCACGCCGTGGCGGTGGTCGCCGTCCACGAGCCGGTCGACGAGGCGAGCGTGGCGTGGTGCACCGCGGTGTCCAGGTCCAGCGTCCTCGTGATCGAGGGCTCGTCGAGCCCCAGGAGGATCTCCAGCTCGCCCACCGGCAGGTACGCCTGGGCGTAGTGATGCTGCAGCGGCCGCAGCGCCTCCTCGGCGCCGACGGGGTCGCCGCGGCCCAGGAGGTCGCGGGCCGCGGCCAGCGCTTCCGATGCCCGCCCTGGTGCTACCAGGTCGCGGCGGGCCGAGCCGATCCCGCCGGACCAGGCGGTGGACTCGTTGACCCCGATCCGCACGCCCGCACCATCGACCCCCACCATCGCCCCGATCCGGCCGTTGCCCAGCGGTAGCCGGTCGAGCCAGCCGGTGGACGGACGCCCGTAGCGCAGGATGGTCATGCGTTCTCCTCAAGGCGGACGACGGCGACATCCCCGGCGGGGACGACGACATTACCGGCCGCGACGCGGCCCGTGATGAGATCGGTCCCGTGGGCCTCCAGGGTCCCATCCTCCCGCGAGTGGTTGATCGCGACGAGATACGAGGACGTGCCGGCGCGCCGGTGGACGACCTCCAGGCCGGTGAAGCCGCGGGCCTCGACGCCGGCCGCCCGCACGATGCGGCCCAGGTGACGGCCTAGGTCCCCGGCCGCGAGGCGGGTCGACAGGTAGTGGACCCGGCCGCCGCCGGGCAGCGGACGCTCGGTGATGGCGGGGGAGCCGGGCCCGACGACAGGATGGGCGTCGTCTGTGTAGGAACACACGGCCGTGGCGCCGCTCAGGTGCAGGCGCTCGGTCCAGGCCTCCGCCGTGGATCCGTCGCTCAGGGTCACCCGCTCGCCGTCGCGGAGCGGGACGTGCTCCTCGACGCGCACCCCCGCGAGGTCGGCGAACGCCCCGCTGTAGGAGCCCTGCCGCACGTGGAGACGTTCGTCGGTGCTGCCCGCGAAGTGCCACACCGCCAGGTGTCCGCCGCTGTGGGCGAAGTCCGCGAACGCCGCTGCGTCGCGGTCGGACACGGCGAGCAGACTGGGCACGAGCACGACGTCGTAGCGCGACAGGTCGCCGTCCGGGGCGACGACGTCGGCCACGACGCCGAGCTCCCACAGCGCGGTGTGGACGCGCCGGACCGCCGGCAGGAACCCGACGTCGGCCGACGGCATGGCGCGCGTGTCGGCAGCCCACCAGGCGTCGGCGCTCCACACGATCGCGACCCGGGAGTCCACGACAGGGCCGTCGGTGGGTGCGATCGCGAGCTCGGCGATGCGGGGTAGCTCGCGCCCGAGCTGCTCGATCTCCCTGAACAGCCGGGAGTCGGCGCCGACGTGCGGCACCATCGCCGAGTGGAAGAACTCCGCGCCGACCACCGGGGACCGCCACTGGAAGAACAGCGACCCCATGGCCCCCCGGGCCAGGTACTGGTAGGTGTTGCGCCGCATCCGGCCCGGCTCCTTGACCAGCATGCGGCCGCCGTCGTAGTCGTAGACCAGGCTCGTGGCCTGCTCCATCAGCAGCCACGGCGCGCCTCCGGCGAACGACCTCGCCAGGTCCGCTCCGAAGGCCGCGTGCACCTCGCCCGCCGGGCCCGGATCATCCAGGTAGTGATCGATCGAGACGACGTCGAGCCCTCGGGCGAACGCCCACTGGTCGTAGTGATTCCAGCTGGGGAGCATGAAGTTGGTGGTGACGGGCACGCCCGGGCTCAGTTCCCGGACGATGGCGACCTGGTCCCGAAGCCGCTCCAGCAGCAGGTCGGCGCTGAAGCGCTTGAAGTCGAGCACGTGTGCCGGGTTGGGGAGGTACTGCGTGGCCTGGGGGGCGTGCACGTCGCGCCAGTCGCCGTAGACCTGGGACCAGAAGGACGTGTTCCAGGCCTCGTTGAGCCGCGACAGGTCGCCGTAGCGGGCCCGGAGCCACTCCCGGAAGGCCACGTCGGTCACGGGTCCGTAGGACACCGTGCCGTACTCGTTGTGGAGGTGCCACATCCGCAGGGCCGGGTGGCTCCCGTAGCGCTCCGCGAGCGCCCGGGTGATGCGGGCCGCCGCCTCCCGGTACGCGGGGGCAGCGGGGTTGTAGGTGTCGCGGCTGCCGTGGATGAGCCGGACGCCGTCGGCCGTGACGGGCAGCCCCTCGGGGTGGAGCCGCGAGAACCATGGCGGGGGAGAGGCCGTCGGGGTGGCCAGCACCACCCCGATCCCGGCGGCAGTCAGTCGTTCCAGCGCGTCGTCGAGCCATCCGAACTCGAAGCGGCCGGGCTCGGGCTCCAGGGACGACCAGGCGAAGACCCCGACGGTCACCGTCGTGATGCCGGCCCGCTCCATGAGCTCCAGGTCCTCGTCGAGCACGGCCGGCGGCCACTGCTCCGGGTTGTAGTCGCCGCCGAACCACACGCCCTCGTGTCGAATCGTTTCGAAAGGCACGCGCTCACCCTACATGGGGGCGCTCAGCAGTGGTGCACCTCGGTGGGCTCGTTCCAGTCGGTGTACTCCTCGTCGGTCTCCATGCCGTCAGCTCCGCCAGGTGCAGGATCTTGCGGGCGCGCGCCATGCGGGGCAGATCGGACCCGTCCCGGATCTCACCGCCCTGGGCGTCGAGCTGGCGGAGGAACTGCCGCGCCCACGAGATGTCGGCGACGGAGGGGGAGAGGATCTCGTTGACGATCGGCGCCTGCTCGGGCGTGAGGCAGATCTTGCCCGTCATCCCGAACTGCGAGGTCACCCCGGCCGCGTCGGCGAGGGCCACGCCCAGGGCGCCGACCGACGGTCCGTCGATGGGACCCGGCAGGCCGGCGCCCCGTGCCGCGATCGTGAACTGCGAGCGCGTGTAGGCGAGCGTGAGGGGATCATCGGCGAATCCGGTGTCGCGGCGGTAGTCGCCCAGCCCGAAGCCCAACAGGAACGTGGGGCGCGCCTCCGCATCCTTCCGGCTGGGCGCGACCGCGTCCTCCACGTCCAGCACGACGGCGTCGGCCGCGGATCGGGCCGCCGAGTCGAAACGGGGCGGTTGGGTGGCGTTGACGAGCAGCCACGAACGGGCGAACTCGGGGCCGAAGGTGGTGGGGCGTCAGTGAGCCGTGGCCGGGGCGGGGAACTCCTGCCCGATGCCGGCGAGCAGCTCCTTGAACCAGTCCTGCTGGATGTCGAAGGGCTTGCCGCCCTTGATGCGGTCGAACGCGATGACGCTCAGCACGTCGCCGTTCTCCTCGTCCTGACCGACGACGCCCGGCTCGCCGCGCAGGGCGGAGTCGACCGCGAGGTCGGTGCACTGCTTGATGAGCGCCAGATCGGCATCGTTGGCCGCGGCCGAGCGGGAGAAGTAGCCGGACTTCTGGATCATGACCTTCTCCGCCGAGAGCTTCTTGGCGAACTTGGAGCCGAACCAGGCGCCGGGGTTGATCTTGTCGATCTTGACGTGACCGAACGGGTCGCGCGGCACCTCTTCGCCCGCAGCCTCCATCTCAGCGACGATGGAGTCCAGGCCGGCGCCCTCCGACAGGAAGATGGTGACGTTGCCGACGCGGTCCATGACCTCGCTCAGCCGCTCGGCCTCCTTGGCCAGGTCGATGACGCCCTCGGGGACGTACACGCCGTGGATGTCCCACGCCTCGCGGGACAGCCCGATCTCCGGCAGCCACTCCTGCGTGTCGAGCCACTTGCGGTACTCGGCGGCGGTGGCGGCGGTCAGCCATCCGCAGTGGCGGCCCATGACCTCGTGCACGATCAGCATGCGCGAGCCCGAGTTGTGCTCGGCGACGATGTTCTCGGCGAAGATCGCGCCCTGCTCGGCGGCGGTCCATGCGCCGAGGGACTGCTTGATGGGCACCACGTCGTTGTCGATGGTCTTGGGCAGGCCGACGACCGTCAGCCCGTAGTCGTGCTCGGCGAGGTAGGCCGCCAGGTCTGCAGCGGTGGTGTTGGTGTCGTCGCCGCCGATGGTGTGCAGCACGTCGACGCCGTCGGCGACCAGGCGGTCAGCCGCGACCTTGAGCGGGTTGTCGCCCTCGGCGACCAGGCCTCGCTTGACGAGGTCCTTCGCGTTGGTGAGCTTGACGCGGGAGTTGCCGACGGGGGAGCCGCCGAACTTGTGCAGCAGCGCGGCGTTGGCGCGCACGGTGTCGTCGACGACGAGGTAGTCGCCCTTGAGCAGACCCTGGTACCCGTGGCGGTAGGCGATGATCTCCACCTCCGGCGCGACCTGCGTGTAGCGCTCGATGAGGCCACCGATCGCCGAGGACAGGCAGGGAGCGAAACCACCGGCCGTGAGGATGGCTACCTTCTTGACCATGAGTGTCCTTTCATGAAGTTCGGGGCGTCTGCGCGACGCCACCCCCAGCCTATTGCACCGCTCTCCGGAGCCCCGAAGGAGTGTCGGATGCCGGGGACACGACTTGTCCACAGGTCGCCGGCCGACGGCGCGGAGTGACCCCGTGGCTTGGCACGATGGCGCCATGCATGGACGAGGAGATCAACGCGGTCTGACCCAGGCCGTCCAGGCTGTCGTCCTGTTCCCGCTGGCCCTCGGGGTCTTCCTGGGTCTGCTGCAGTGGTCCCTCCACGCGTGGGCACACTCCACGGCCCTGGCAGCCGCGCAGGAAGGTGCCGCCGTGGCGGCGGCCTTCGACGGCACCGCGGTCCTGGGGCGCACGACTGCGGCCCGCGTCGCGGCCAACGGGTCGCTGAGCGCGGTCTCGGTCCGGGTCACGCGGAGCAGCGCGGCGACGGAGGCGACGGTACGCGGGCGCGTGGTCACGATCATCTGGGCCCGGGACGTCAGCGCCACCGCCCGGGTGCCCACCGAACGGGTGACCGGCTCGTGAGCGGGCGGGATCAGCGCGGCCTGTCCATGTCCGTCGAGGCCGTCGTCCTCATCCCCGCGCTCCTGCTCGTCGTCGGGTTGCTCCTGGTCCTTGCGCGCGTGGCGATCGCCGACCAACACGTGGGGGTCGCAGCGGGGGCAGGCGCGAGGGCCGCATCGCTCGAGCGGACTCAGGCCGCAGGCGAGCGCGCGGCGCGGGCCGCCGTCGTCCGAGCGTTGGGGGACCGGGGTGTGGCATGTCGGCACACGTCGGTCTCGCTCGACACCTCGGGGCTCACCCGGGCGCTGGGCGAACGGGCGCGCGTCTCGGTCGAGGTCGGCTGCAGCGTCGACCTGAGCGACGTCTCGCTGCCGTTCATGCCCGGAACCGTGGCGGTGTCGGCCACGCGAACGTCCCCGGTCGACCCGCTTCGCGGTGGCTAGAGTGGCGTCATGACTACGACGCACCGCCGCCTCGGCCAGTTCACCGTTTCCTCCGTCGGCCTCGGGGCCATGCCGTTCTCCATGAGCGACAAGCCCGAGAAGCCGTCCGAGGAGCAGGCGATCGCGACTGTGCACGCCGCCCTCGACGCCGGGGTCACACTCATCGACACGGCTGACATCTACGCGCCCAGCTGGGATTCCATGGGCCACAACGAGCGCATCGTCGCGAAGGCTCTGCGCAGCTACTCCGGCGACACCAGCAACGTCGTCGTCGCGACCAAGGGTGGCATCACCCGGAGCGAGGGTGAGCGCTGGGGACGTAACTCCGATCCGGCCTACCTGCGCGCGCGCGTGGAGGCCGCCCTCGACGTTCTCGGCGTCGACAAGCTCGACCTGTTCTACCTGCACCGCCCGGACCGGAGCCGTATCTACGCCGAGGTGATGGAGACCTACGCGGCGCTGAAGGCCGAGGGGCTCATCGCGGAGATCGGCATTTCGAACGCCAACGTCGAGGAGATCCAGATCGCCGTCGACGTCCTGGGGGAGGGGGAGCTGGCGGCGGTGCAGAACGAGTTCTCGCCGAAGTTCAACCACACCAGCAAGTCCGAGCTGGACTTCTGCGCCCGCCACGGGATCGCGTTCCTGCCCTGGTCCCCCCTCGGCGGCACGGGCGGCGGGGCCGCCGCAGTCGGGACCAGGTTCCCGGTGCTGGCGGAGATCGCCGGCCGGCACGGGGTCTCCCCGCAGCAGGTGACCCTGGCCTGGGAGCTGGCTCTGGGCGACCACGTGATCGTCATCCCCGGCGCCTCGCGTCCCGAGTCGATCCGCGACTCGGCGGGGGCCATGCAGCTCACCCTCACCGCGGACGAGGTCGACGCCATCTCGGGCGCGGTCCTCTGACCCTCCAGTAGCCTGGGCCCATGGCCCAGTACTTCGACGTCCACCCCGAGAACCCACAGCCCAGGGCCCTGGCACAGGTGGCCAGGATCCTGGAGCAGGGGGGACTCGTCGCGTACCCGACCGACTCCTGCTTCGCGCTCGGGTGCGCGCTCGGCAACGCGGCCGGCATCGAACGGATCCGCAGGATCCGTCAGCTCGACGACAAGCACCACTTCACGCTGGTGGTCGACTCCTTCGCGAAGCTGGGGGCGTATGTCGAGATGGACAACCGGATTTTCCGCGCCGTCAAGGCCGCGACACCGGGCCCGTACACCTTCATCCTCAAGGCGTCGCGGGAGGTGCCGAAGATGATGCAGCACCCGAAGAAGCGCACCGTCGGGGTCCGCATCCCGAACCACCGGACCACGTTGGCGCTTCTGGACGCGGTCGGGGCCCCGCTGGTGTCGTCGACGCTCCTGATGCCGGGGCATGAGGAGTCCCTCACGGACGGCTGGGCGATCAAGGAGCTCCTGGACCATCAGATCGACGCGGTGCTCGACTCCGGGGACTGCGGCGTGGAACCCACGACCGTCGTGGACCTGAGCGGCGACGATCCCGTGATCGCCCGCGTAGGGGCGGGGGACCCGTCGCCGTTCGAGGCCTAGAGCCTCAGCGCCGGCCGCCGCCGAGGAGACCGCCCAGGATGTCGCCGAGGATCCCGCCGCCAAGTCCGTCCGGCAATCCCTGGCTCTGCGGCGCCTGGGGCGTCGGCTGCCGCCCGGTCGACTGATCCGGCATCGGCATGCGCAGACCCCCGTCTCCACCGGACGTTTCGGGGACCCGGAACTGAGGTTGGCCGCCCGACTGCGGGGCGGGGGAGGGCGCGGGACGGCCGCCCTGCTGCCCGCCGCCGAGGATCTGGCCCAGGATGTCGCCGAGCCCGCCGCCGGACTGCTGCTGGCCCTGGCCTCGCCCCGTCAGCTTGCCCGCGAGCCACGCCATCACGATGGGCGCCAGGAGCGGCAGCAGCTTCTGGATGAGCGAGCTGCCGCCGCCCAGGCCGCCCAGGCGGTCCACGACCTGCTGCTCATTCGAGCCGAACACGTTGTGCGTGATCTTCGCGCCGTCGTTCTCGTCGAGGGCGTCGAGGTCGACCCCACCGTCGAGCAGGTGCGGATCGTGCTGAGAGAGGGCGGAGCGCAGCGAGGCTTCGCCCGCGGGGTCCTGGGCGTTGGCGCCCATGCCCATAAGCAGGGCAGGGAGGGCCGTCCGCGCGGCCTGCTCGACCTCCTCCGGAGTGGCGCCCACACGGCGGGCCAACTGGTCGACGGGGAGGGTGGACATGAGGTCGTCGTAATCGAACACGTGCGTACTCCTTCTGGTGCGGGCACGGCTCGTCGGTGCCGTATGTCCACGCTACCCAGCCGGACGCCGTGTCGGGCTCGATCGCGACAGCCGGAACCCGGGACCGCGTCAGGCCGGCGGCCCCAGACGGTGCGCTCGGAACAGGCAGGCGTGGTCCACGCCCATCATCTGGCCCTGGCCAGCCAGCATCTCGGGGATGAAGTCCCTGGGGGCTGGGTGCCCCGGGATGTCGGCGAGATAGGCCGCATGGGCCTCGAGCGAGCGGACACCGGCGTCGACGTCGTCGCTCGTCAGCACAGCGCCGTGCGTGGGGGAGTTGTCCGCGGCCACGAGCAGCCAGCTGGCGGCCCACTTCGGCAGCCCCTCGTCACGAGCGAGCTCGGGGTGGACCCAAGTGTTGTCGGCGTCGCGGACCGCGTCGAGGGTCACCAATCCGGCGACCCGGTGGTCCGCCTGGTTGAGCCCCCAGCCCACCTCGACATCCCACGAGGTGGTGACGACGACGTCGGGCCTGAACCGCCGGATCTTCCGCGCCACGTCTCGGCGAAGAGCGAGCGAGTACACGAGCATCCCGTCTGGGTGGTCCAAGATCTCCAGATCCGTGACCCCGACCTCCGCGCAGGCAGCACGCTGCTCCCTCGCGCGCAGGGGGCCGACCTCCGACGGCGGACGCTGCATGCCTGCCTCGCCCGCGGTGAGAAGGAGGTAGGCCACTTCGGCGCCCTGGGCGACCCAGCGGTGGACACACGCCGACAGCCCGTACTCGACGTCGTCGGGATGGGCCACGACGCACAGGATCCTCCGGAAGCCGTCGTCGGGCAGGACATCCAGCGAGCGCGGCCCAGCCTCAGCTGTGCTCATGCTTCCTCCTCGTTGCGTATCGGCGTGTCGACCGCGAGCGCGGTCACCGCGCGGACGATCAGGGAACGGGGGAGCGGCTCCTCGAGCGGGAACCACAGGGTTCCCTTGCCGCGGACGTACGGGGCGAGCTCGGATTGCAGGTCGGGCTGCGCGGGAATCGGGTACATGGCCACGTGGTCCCTCCACCCCGAGACGAAGACCCTGGCGCGGCCCATGACGGGCTTGTACCCCACGATGCCGTAGCTGAGGACCTCATCGGCCTGGGGGAAGGTGTCGCGCACCAGCCGTCGGAGCTCATCGAACTTGGGCCGGGCCACCGGTGGGACGGTAGCGACGTACTCGTCCACGGTGGACGGCTTGGTCGGCGGGGCCTCCGCGAGCGAATAGCTGGCCTCGAGCATGTCGCGCAGGACACCGAGATCCGCGTCGTTGAGCTTCGTGAGGTACAGGCACGACACGCTGGTCCGATGCGTGCCCAGCCGCGCGAGGTGGTCGCCGTACCGGTCGAACCCCTCGCTGAAATAGATCGTCAGAGTCGCCTTGCGCGGGCTGAAAGAGAGTCTGGGCATGTCGCCCTCCCGCCCGCTGTCGTAGCGGTAGTGCTGCGACCCGAACCCGATGATGCTGGGTCCCCACATCGTCGGCTCCGCCCTGGTGATGTCCCGCATCATGGCGATCAGCTCCGCCGCCTCACCGCGGCGCCGCTCGGGGACGGTGTCGAGAAACTCCTGCACCGGTACAGAAGTGGGGCGGGTCACTGGATCGCCGGGCATCTGTCCACTGTCCGTGCAGGGAACGCAGCTGTCAAGGCTCAGTATCACGCCGTGCAGCTTCTGTCAGGTAGACCCGTATCTGTCACCAGCACCTAGGGCAAGTGTCAAGTAGTTGCGAGAGATGACCAAGAAACAGTATTCGCAGGCAGTTGGCACAATCCGAAACCCCCTGCGCTTCATCACCTAAACTCCAGCATGGACGTTACTAGAGAAGCAAGGTGCATGACTTAGCATCGCTGCGCAAGGCCAAAGAACCTGGCTACAGTCCAGGCGCATGACGAGAGCGACCAAGCAGCAGACCCTGATCTCCACCGTCTTCGAGGCAGCCGCGCGTGCCAGCCAGGACCTCACCCACCTCGTCCCCGACCTCGACCGAGACCGCTGCGAGTACGCCGTTGCCTCGACTCTCTTGGTGGAGGCATGGGTCGCGCAGAGGTAGCGGCCCGGGAGCGAGGTGTTCAGTTGCGGGGAGCCGCCGCACCGTCCGCGAAGCCGGGGAACGTCCGGATGTCCCGCTTGGGCTCGGGAAGGCCGTCACGGCGGCGCTGGGCCTCCTTGCGGCGATCCTCTCGCTCTTCGGCCTCGAAGACCTTGGCGAGTGCCTCCAGATCGGCCTGGAGGGTGTCCTTGGGGTTCTGCTGGGTCATGACCATCCCTCCTGGGTGGGGGCTTGTGCGACTGGGTGCTATCGAGCGTAGACACACAGGTGTCCGATTCAGGTCATGCCCTACTTCAACGCAGGTTGTGGTACTTGAAGTGTGCGAGTTTCTCCCGATGCGCTACCAGTCGTTGGTCCTGCTCGCTCTCTCCACCGAGGAAGTCGATCCATGGCCACTCTTTGGCGAGTTCGCCTGCTTCGCGGAATGCGATCTCTGCCAAGGGCACATCTTGTTGCTGCCATGACCAGGCTGTCTCTCCGACGTACTCGCCCTGCATAGGGCCGTAGAGGTGATCGGAGCCCTCAGCGGTGACGGCGTAAATGAGACTCATCCGGTACTCGTAGCCGTGGAAGGTCTCTGCGTACTGCGCATCATCGGGGATGAGGTCACGGAACACATCGCGCGTGTCCTGCTTCAAGAGACGGCTGATGGGGTAGGTCCATCGTCCCCCTCCCCAGCGTGGCAAGAGGTTCACGTCGTCTGCGTCGAGAACTCGCCACGGGTGCACGATCTGTGCCGCAGGCAAGCGAAGGCGGACGCCGTGGTCAAGTGTTCCGATTACCTGCGTGGCCAGTGTGATGACGAGTCCGTCGCGGCGGCGATACGTCGCAGCGGTCCCGAGCGCGGCTTGGACAAGCAGGGCTGGGTACAGCCTCGCTCTCTCCAGATGCGCTTGGGTGGGGACACCCAAGCGGCGGACCGAGCCCACGTCCACCAGCCTCTGGAACACATCCATCCAGAGACGGTCGTGAACGCCGTCGTCGTGCCGTACGCCTTCCACAAGGAGTGTCCGCAGAAGGTGCGACCTCTCCCGGTGCCCGTCGAGCACATGCTGGAGAGAGGTGCCCCTGTCACCCGGCAAGGACAGAGCCTGGTCGATGACGCCCTGGGCCACGTCCTCTGTAGCGTTGACCACGAGGTCGTGCAGGTCGATCCGTCGCACGGGATTGGGCAGATAGCGCTTCAGACGTGCGACGGCCATCGCCGTTGTGAGTGGAGGAACTACCAGCCGCTCCAGCGCCTCGATGTTGGAGGCGATCGCGGTGAACAGTTCATCCGCCCCCGCTGCCGGAATGACGGTTCCCCGACGCCCGGCCAGCAACCGCTGGGCTGTGTCCCCCCTGCTGCTCCGGCCATCCCAATAGAGCGGGTAGCGCCGATTGGGGGAAGCCTCCATCAGGGCCACCAGTGCGGTGTCCCAGTCCGCCGACCACCCCGAGATCAGGAGCCCGTAGTCGTCCAGTACACGCTCGATCAGCCGGTTCCACTGCTCGGGATAGGAGGCTAGTTCATCAGGCGTGTTGAGCGAACCCAAGTCCTTGTAGTCGCCATGGAGTTTGATGACCGTGGCGGTGGCGTGCGCCAGCGGCTCCATGCCCGCAACTGCCTCCGGGCGGGCGATGACCTGCGGTGCGACCCCCTCGGCCTCCAGCGCCTGCTCCATGAGCCGGTCGAAGTTCGTAGTGATGACGACCTTGATGTAGCCCTTCTTCACGAGTTGGGCGATGGCTTGGTGCGCCTTGCTCGGGGTCTTCACCCCCTCCTCACGCTCCTCGTCCGTGGGCTCAAAGTACCCGGCGAGGAGTCCCTGGCGTGCGGCAGCGGTTGGGGCAAGCGACCCCAGCAGTGAGGAGTATCCCAAGGGCTCGCCGTGCTTGTCCTGCCACCACGACTCAGGGTCCGCCTGAGCCTGGTCCACGGTTTCGGAGTCCTCCTGAGCGGCCACCTTGCGCACTAGGTCATTGACGACGCCCCAGCCGGTTGGCATGCCCGCTCCGGTGGACGCCCCCGAACCGAGCAGCAGTGCGTAGACCCCCGGCTGAGCGTGCATCGAGGTGGCCAGCATTGCGCTGGGTGACAGAGGGGCAGCCATGATTCTCCTTCGGGTAAGGCGCTGAGTGGCAGAGACTCAGCGCAGGCCGCGCAACGCGCTGCGTCGCTGGGCGTCGCGCTCACGCTTGGCAGCGAGGGCTTCTTGCATGCGCATCTTCTGGATCGCGCCCCGAACGTGGGTGGGGATGTCGCGCTGGGTTTTCCCCGCTCGTATGGCGTCACAGAACTCCGGCCCGCACTTCTCACACCAACCTGATTTGAGAACAACGGCGGCCCGGTCGTCCTGCGGGAGACGGTCAACGGTCGTATCCGTCCAAAGGTTCGCGGACGGACCGTCGTTGCAGTCACAACTGAAGACGATGTAGTCGTTCGCCTTGAACCTCTCCCACACTGCCTGCGTGACGATGACCTGGTGGCGCTCTGCCGCCTGCGCGCACTTGGCGGCGTAGTTGACCGGCTTCCCGGCCCAGACTGCCTCCTGCTCGCTCACGACCTTGCGTGTGCCGATGCGCTTCACCAGCGTGCGAGCGGCGTGGATGCCTACCTTGTAGCCCGTCTCCGGCGCGTTCGGCCAACGTTTCTCCAGTCGCTGCACGAGATCGTCACTGAAGGTGCGGATCGTGACGGCTGTGCACAGGGCACGCTCGTAGGCCCGGTCGCCCCAGAAGAGGCCGAATCCGCCGTCGCCTTGGATGTCGATGAAGTTCGCCTCGAAGTCGTGGAAGATGCGCACCGCACCCTCGACGCTGCTCTTATAGATGCGGGCGGTCGACTTGTCGTGCTTGCCGGTCCCGAGGTGGGTGGACCCCTTCAGGTCACAGACCACGGCGACGACCTCAGGAAGTTTGATCCACGTGTCGCTGGACGAGGAGGGGATGTCCTGCGCCTTGAAGGTGCCGTCCTTCTCCACCACAGGGATGTCGGAGTTGTTCAGGACTGTGTTCACCTCCTCGCCCAGTTCGTCGAGGAGGGAGGTCAGGAAGGCGGGTTCATCACTCATGTGAACAAGGCTACGGAGCCGGTCTGACACTCCTGGGCTACCAACACAGCGCCTGGCCTACGACTACGGCCACCGTGCTCAGTAGGGACAGGAAACCGAGAAAGATGGCCCGGTTGGCCCACGTGTACTTGCGGACGGCTACCTCGGAGTTGGCCACAATCTGACGCGCCAGGTGGTCCGTGACTGCTGGCGGGCTGGAGAGCGCTTCCCTGAGATGTGCCGCATACTCCTCGGGCTTCCCTGCGAAGTGCCGTCGAATGTCGCCGTAGTAGAGCGGGTTCAACTTGGCATGGTCGGGCTCGTGTGCGAACTGGGGCAGGAGACCCAGCGAGGCGCACCCAGTGGCCAAGAGCAGCAGCAGCCCGGAGACACCCTCCAGGGCCAGCATGAGGGCGGAGCCGCGCCCCACTTCGATGACCAACGTGATTAGTCCCGCCGCCAGGACGCCCAGGAACGCCAGAACGACGCCGAGTTTCGTTTCGGCATGCTTCACCCACTCGTTGACGTTGGTCAGTACGCCCCACGCCTCCGTGGCTGTTTTCGGATCGGGGGCACCTGTCGAGGTCGATGCGGCGGGCGGACTGCTTTCCGGCACCGGAGAGGTCCAGGTGCGACGAAGCCAATCAAAGAAGCCCATCTCAGTGGTCGCTAGCCGCACCGGACTCGTAGAGCCCCTTGGCCGTCTTCGATTCCCTGATGGCCTGCCGGGTGCCGACGTGACCCGATCATGCCCGGACCTCCTCCTCGGGCTTGGTCTGCGTACGACTGGCGCGGGCGTCGAACTCCACCGAGATCGACTCGTTCGGGAACGAGTAGTCCACCGTGGCGAGGTACTTGCGGTAGCCGAGCATCTCCAGAAGAACCGACAGCGAATGGTGGTTCTGGTCCTTCAGCAGCGCAGTCGTGAAGTCGGCGTTGTTCTGCGCCATGTCGATCACTGTGGTCAGGAAGGCCGCAACGACGCCGGGGTCGGAGTTGAAGTCCTGATCGGAGTTCGCCTTCGCCTTGGCCACCAGGTCGGTGTTCTCCTTGGTCTTGCGCAGTGTCAGTTCCAGTTGCTGCACCGCGTCGTCGGCGGTCAGCCCGCTGTCCGCGAAGAGGCTGTTGATGGCGTCGATGATCTCATCCCACTGGGCCTGGTCGCGCTCGCGAGCCTGGGCTGTTCCCATCTCGGCCAATGGGGTCAGGGGAGTGGCTTCTCCCTTGGCTAGGTCGAGGCTCTGGCTGCCCTTGTTGTCGATCTTGTAGCGGGACAGGGCGATGTCAGCCACGCGCACTTTCACTCCGGACTGTTCGTCACGCAGGCGCTTGGCCAGCAGGCGGTAGTAGATCGCTCGCTGCTCCATCTCGACGCCGTAGGGCACGATCTGGGACAGGAAGTCGTACGCCTTGACGTAGTTGGACAGGTCGGAGCGGAAGCCTTCCAGTCGCTGAACTTCCTCGTCGTCCTCGTCCTCGCGCGACTGGTGCAGCGCGTCAACGAAGCGCTTGGCTCCGGGGTCGATGGCCCCAGCAAGCATGCCGTGCAGGCCCTTGGTCAGGGCGTCGCTGGCCTCACCCATCTCCTCCTCCGTATAGACGCGATCCAGGCCCACGGCGTCCAACTTGGCTGCGATCCGGTTCACCAGGTCGGGGTCCGTGGTCTCGGTGAGTTCGGCTCCCTCGTAGTAGGGCATGAACGCTGTCAGGATGTCCTCGCCGGAGTTCACGAAGTCGAGCACGTACACTTGGTCCTTGCCAGCCCACGTGCGGTTCAGCCGTGAGAGGGTCTGCACGGCCATCACTCCGTCGAGGCGCTTGTCGACGTACATCGCGCACAGCAGCGGCTGGTCGAAGCCGACCTGGTACTTGTTGGCGACGATCATCACCTGATAGTTCGGGCCGTGGAAGGCGTCCGCGAGGCTCTTGCCCTTGGTCCCTGTGTTGACGCTGGCCTCGGTGTACTCACCGACCCCCAGCAGGTCATCGGGTGCAATGTCGTGGTCATCGTTGCTGACGGTGACCTTCCCGGAAAAGGCGACCAAGGCGTGCACGTCGGTGTAGCCACGCTTGGCGACGTAACGCTCAACCGCGTTGTAGTACCGCAGGGCTGCCTTGCGCGAGGAGGTGACGATCATCGCCTTGGCCGCACCACCCAGCATGTGCGACACGTTGGCGCGGAAGTGCTCCACGATCAGTGCCACCTTCTGGCTGATGTTGTGCTCGTGGAGTTGCACCCACTTGACCGCAGCCTTGCGCGCGGCCTCCTTGTCGACCGACTTGATGTCGTCGTCCTTGGTCTTTAGGGCCAGTTCGTAGGCGACCTTGTACTCGGTGAAGTTCTGGAGCACGTCGAGGATGAAGCCCTCCTCGATGGCCTGCCGCATCGTGTAGCGGTGGAAGGGCTCTGGCTTGGGGTTACCCTCGTCGTCCAGCACGTCGGGGTTGGGGGTTCCGAACAGTTCGAGCGTCTTCGACTTCGGCGTCGCGGTGAACGCCAGATAGGTGACGTTCGGGGTCTCTGCCCGCTGGCCCAGTTCTGCGGCCAGGACGGCCTCGGTGTCCACCTCGCCGCCCTCGTCCAGAGAAGCCTGTTCCTCGGGGCTCAGGACAGCCTTCAACTTCGACGCAGCCATGCCGGTCTGGGATGAATGCGCCTCGTCCGCGATGACTGCGTAGTGACCCCCCTTCGACTCGGCCTGCTGGCGCAGGTACTGGAGAGCGAAGGGAGCGGTCTGGATCGTCACGACGATGATCGGGGTACGCATGGCCAGGGCCTCAGCCAGTTCCTTCGACTTGGACGAGCCCGCGCCGTCGATGGAGACGACCTGGGTGCCTCGCGGGTCCAACTGCCGCATGGCGTCGGTCATCTGCTTGTCGAGCACGTTTCGGTCGGTCACCACGATCACCGAATCGAAGACCTTCTTGTTGTCTGCGTCGTGCAGGGCGGCGAGCCGGAACGAGGTCCACACGATGGTGTCGGTCTTGCCGGAGCCAGCCGAGTGCTCGATGAGATAGCGGTCCCCGACACCGTGATCCTTGACGTGGCCGACGATCTTCTCCACGGCAGAGAGTTGGTGGAACCGGGGGAAACGCAGCGAGACGGAGGTCTCCTGCTTGCCCGTGACCGGGTTGGGCTTCTCCTCCTTTCGCGTGACCAGGTACTTGGTCAGGATCGTCAGGAACATGTCCTTGTCGAGGATGTCGGCCCAGAAGTATTCGGTGCGCGCACCCTTCGGGTTCAAGGGATTGCCCTTGCCGCCGTCATCGCCCTTGTTGAACGGCAGGAACGTTGTCTTCTGCCCGTCCAACTTCGTGGTCATCGAGACCTCGTTGTCGGTGACCACGAAGTGCACCAAGGTTCGCTTGCCCCACGCCAGCAGCGTCTCCTTGCCGTCCGCGCCGGGGTTGCGGTCGTTCTTGTACTGCACCTGCCCCCGGGTGACGGACTGGGTGAACTCGGTTTTCAACTCGATGGTCGCCACCGGCAGGCCGTTGAGGAAGAGCACCAGGTCGATGGACTTCTTGGAGTCCGTCACGGAGTAGTGCACCTGCCGCACCACGCGCAGCCGATTGTGCTGGTAGTCCTCGACCGTCTTCGGGTTCAAGGTCTCCGTAGGTTTGGGCTGGGCCATGAGGAAGCGAGACCCGATGCGACGGAAGCCCTTGCGGAGGATGTTGAGCGTGCCCCCGCCGTTCTCGACAGGCTGATTGAGCGCCGTGGCGAGGGCGTCGAGGATGCCATCGCGGGCCTTCATCTCCTGTGTGGAGTCCATGCCCGGCTTGATGAACTTCGCCAGTTCGTCACTCTGCGTGGCCTCCAGCCAGGCGAACACGTCCTCGGGGAACAGGGCACGCTTCCTGTCGTAGCGGGCGTTGCTGCCCTCTTCGTAGAGCCAGCCCTTCGAGTCCAGGAGTGCGACGGCCTCGTTCTCCATCGCCAGTTCCTTGTGCGCCTCGGTCACGACGCCTCCCTTTCCGTCGTCGGGTCGCTCCGCTCGACGCCGGTGGCGGGGTCGATCCTGCCCGTGACGGCAGCGGTGATGAGTGCGTCGCGGCGCTCGCGGAGAAGTCTAACTCCCTCAGAAGCAGCGTCGAGCACTCTTTCCACCTCGCCCGTTCTCTCTCGCCAGTCGGCCAGTGCGTCCTCCTGCGCGGCTTGGCTTGGCAGCGCGAGTCGGATATCCAGGAGGTCACGTGCGTTGAGCCGTGGGGTGCGCACTTGTCCGGAGTCAGCCGAACCGATCCCTCTGATGCGAGAAGCCATCTCTTCGATGAACGGCGCGCTACGCATGATCGAAGAGAGCCATTCAGGGTTCACTCCCTCCCGCGCTCGGAAGACTGCGTAGTCGGGACTGACGATTCCATCCTCGTCCGAGTGTCCCAAGGCTCCTTGGAATGCCCTCATGCGATTAAGAACGATGTCGCCCTTGCACACGACCTTGTACTTCGAGAGGTCTTCGCTCGCGGCTTGGTTAGTGGAGGTCTCATCTCGACGCCTGACTCCCCAGTCGATGGACACGGACAGCAAAGGGAGAGAATCTGCCGCGTCATTCGCGCGCTCTTCAGTTTCGAACATGGCGGTCTTCAGCCGATCTCCGGAACCCAGCAGTGGGAGCACAGCATACGCTCGCCACGCCGAGTCGTACTCGCTTATCCGCAGAATCAAAACTTCCTGCGCTTCGATCATGGCGTCGATCTGTGCAGTCTCGCGGTCGAGGAAGTCAGCGATGGCTCGTTGGTGCGACATAGGTGGAAGCGCGCCCAGGGGTAGATGCCGAATGTCCTCCTGTCGCAGGCCCACCCGCGTTACGCCGCTCGCACGCGTTTCCCACCACGCGAACGCCGGTCGGCTATTCAAGTACCAGAAGAGGAACTTTGGATCAACCAAGTCTTGGTGCGGAGTCGCGATGGCGACGTGGTAGCCGCACACTAGGTCAGGCGCGCTCGTCTTGACAAAGGCGGGAATGCCGATGTCGTCAGCCGTTTCCGAATCTTTCGTAAAGACGACATCGCCTGGTGCGAGCCGGAAACGGGCGATTTCATCCGGCGTGCAGGTTGCGGGCATGAAGTCGAAGTCGTTGAGAATGACCTCGTTCTTGTACACGTCCACGTAGTTGCATAGCCGAACCGCCTGCTCACCCTCGTTGGTGTGCTTATCCACGGTGCTAACGCGGACATCGGAGACGTTGAAGAGGCGAGCCTCTCGCGGCTGGATCAAGCCTTCACCTCCGCGAAGAGTGCCTGTACGCGAGCGATGGCGGCCTGCACGTCGGCATCGATCTCCGCGAGTGGTCGCGGCGGGACGTACTTGTAGAACGCCCGGGTGAAGGGAATCTCGTAGCCGATCTTGGTCTTCGACTCGTCAACCCATGCCTCGGGAGCCCAAGGGAGAACCTCGCGTTCCACGTACGCGTTCACGTCCTCGGTGAGCGGAACGTTCTCGGTGTCGCGCAACCCCGAGTCGGCCTCGATCTTGCCGCGCGGCGTCTTGACGATCTCTCCCTCGGGGGAGGGCTCCGCGAACGCGGCGACGACCGCCTTGCGGACGGCTGGCTTCAACGTCACGCCGTGCGCACCCAACGCCGGGCCGAGCGCCTTCTCAAAGTCCGCCTGGCTCTTCCATGTCCGATCCTTCTCCAACGTCTCCAGCGCCGTCCGAAGGTCGTGGCGGTGGTCCTTGTCGAGGGCCGCAACCGCCTTGGCCTCCATGACCTGCTCAACCTTGTCGGCGTCCACGGAGAAGACCAGACGCAACGGCTGCTCGACGGTGATAGTGCGGTAGCCGAAGTCCTCGGTGTTGAAGACCTTCGAGACCTCGGGGTCTGCGTCGGTGAACTCGCCGTAGAGGTTGACGATGGTCGAGATGTTGGCGGGGGAGAGCATCCGTCGCTTCGCACCGATGGACTTGCGCATCTTCACCCACTGCGCGGTGGCGTCGATCAACTGGACCTTGCCTCGCCGCTCCTCGGGCTTGTTGTTGTCCAGCACCCAGATGTAGGTCGCGATGCCGGTGTTGTAGAACATGTCGGTCGGCAGGCCCACGATGGCGTCCACAAGGTCGTTCTCCAGAAGCCAGCGCCTGATCTCCGAGGGCCCCGAGCCAGCCGCCCCGGTGAATAGGGCCGAGCCGTTGAGGACGATGGCTCCTCGCGCTCCGCCTTGCGAGGCGGGGCGCATCTTGGAGACCAAGTGCTGGAGGAAGAGCATCGCGCCGTCGCCCACGCTGGGAAGCCCCGCAGCGAACCGGCCCTCGTCGCCGTCGCGCTCCCGCTCGGCCCTGACCGACTTCTCCTGGACCTTCCACTCCTGCCCGAACGGAGGGTTGGACAGGCAATAGGTGAAGGTGCGCCCCTCGTGCCCGTCCTTCAGCAGGGTGTCCCCGAAGAAGATGTTCTGCGCGTCCTGCCGCTTGATGATGAGATCGGCCTTGGCCATGGCGTAGGAGAGTGCGTTGAACTCCTGCCCGAAGAGGTTCAGGGTCGCGCCGCTGCCGTGGTTCTGGAGCCACTCGTGGGCTTCCGACAGCATCCCTCCAGTGCCACAGGTGGGGTCGTAGACCTGGCGGATGGCGTGCGGGTCGGACAGGTCGTCCTCGTCCGGGGCGAAGAGCAGGCTCACCATGAGGCGGACCACTTCGCGCGGGGTGAAGTAGTCGCCGGCCACGTCCTTGGACGCCTCCATGAAGCGGCGGATCAGTTCCTCGAACACATCGCCCATCTCGGCGTTGCTCACCCGGTCGGGGTGCACGTTGAGGGCGGCGAAGCGTTTGACGATCTCCGGCAGCCGATCTCGGTCGTCCAGGTCGCGGATGATCTTGGGCATGTCGAAGCGCTCGAAGACCTCGAACACGTCCGGGTCGAAGCCCTCGATCATGGCCTGGAGGTTGGCTGCGAGGTTCGCCGGGTCGCCCAGGTTCTTCAGGCTGAAGGGGGAGGTGTTGTAGAACGTCTGGCCCGAGGCCCGCCGCAACATCTCCTGTCGCACCAGCGCCGGACTGTTCTCGTACTTCACCGCCGCATCGAGCACGGCTTCCTTGCTCGGAGCCAGTACGGAGTCCAGCCGGGCGAGCACGGTGAACGGGAGGATCACCGTGCCGTACTCCTTGGGCCGGTAAGGGCCACGGAGCAGGTCCGCGATGGACCAGATGAAGTTCGGGTCAGGCTTCGTCACGCTTACTTCCTTGCAGTCGGTCCACTGATCGTATTTGGCCTGGCCCGCCCAGGGCGCCAGGCGTGGCCGAGCAAGGGCTAGCCGCTCAGTCATGGTGGTCCTTCGGTGAACTCACGGATGGCAGCCAACGACCGCTGGCGACGAAGATCAGCCTTGGACGGCGTGGCCGTGACCTTGCGTCCCAAAAGGCGTGTGTAGCGCTCCCGGCCCTCGGCCAAAAGGTCAGGGACGCTCATGGCTTGGGCGGGCTCTGGAGCCTGACGTGCCGACTTCTGGACCCACTCCTCGACCTGCCGGGGACTGCGAAAACCCTCGGAGTCCCACATGCCGAGGCCCATGAGGACCGAGCGCGGGGAGTAACCCGCTCGGAGCGCTGCCCGAATGCCCGGAAGCAGGGTCTCAGCCTTGACGACCGGAGTCCCGGCTTCCGCCATCGCCCAGCGGGGCGGCGGGTGCGGTCGCCAGTTTCGGTCGGAAGCGCGGGCCCAGACAGCCAAGGCGTCAAACACCGACATGTCCCGGCCCGACTCGGGGTGTGGCGCGGGTGGCCGGGTTGTCGCTGCGTGAGGGTGCCATCGCTGCTGGTGCACCGGCAGAGGCACTCCAGCCGTCCTGGGCGTGTCCCTGGTTTTGTGGGAGCAGACAAACATCTTGGGGATGCTGCGTCGTGGAGGACCAGTGAGATGACATAATGCAGCTTATCGGTCATCGGTCACCACGGAACGGGCCGGAGGCCGCGGAGTCCTACAGCGGGTTCGTGATCTGGTCCTTCGTCCGGTCGACCTGGACGGTCCACCAGCTTCCGAGCCCCACCGCCCGGGCCGCTGCCGACAAACAAAGAACCCCCTCTTGCGAGGGGGTTCGTCGGTGGGCGATGCCAGGTTTGAACTGGCGACCTCTTCCGTGTCAAGGAAGCGCGCTACCACTGCGCCAACCGCCCGAGGTGGAGACGGGATTTGAACCCGTGTACACGGATTTGCAGTCCGTTGCCTCGCCTCTCGGCCACTCCACCTGGATGGAGGTTTACCCTCCCCAAGCGGGTTGGGAGAGACTTATCTCCGAGCGGACGACGAGATTCGAACTCGCGACCCTCACCTTGGCAAGGTGATGCTCTACCAACTGAGCCACGTCCGCCTGCGTCTCGCGGTTCCTGCCCTTGTGGGCTGGGCCGTCTGGCGCGTAGAGAACATTAGCGCAGCCTTTCCAAGGATGCAAAATCACGCGTTGACTCATCGAAGATGCCCGCGTAGCTGGAGTCGTTGACTCATCTGAAGATGCCCGCGTGGGTCAGACTCGGGGATGGAGTTGACGATGGCGACACGCAGGGCTGTCACGCAGGCTCAGCTGGCCAAGTGGCCCAAAGCCACACGCGCCGATAAATCAGCCATCCTGGACGCCGTGGTCCAACTCACCGGCTGGCATCGCGACCACGCCCGCAAGGCAATCAGAACCCTGCTCGCCGACCCCGACAAGGCCAGCCGCCCCCGAGCGCCACGCGACCCGGTACGCACCTACGACGACGCCACCGTCGCACTGCTGTCGCGCTGCTGGGCGATCCTCGACGGCCCCTCCGGGAAACGCCTCCACTCTGCCCTGCCTGACCTGCTGACCAACCTGGACCGCCACGGCCGCCTCACCCCCACCGAGCAAGCAGTGGTCGAGGCCGTGCTCCGCATGTCACCGGCCACCATCGACCGCCGCCTCGCGCCCCACCGTCAGGGACTGGTCGCAGGCAAGGGCCTGTCACACACCCGCCCCGGATCACTGCTGAAGACCTCGATCCCGCTCAAGACCTGGGCCGAGTGGAACGACACCATCCCCGGGATCATCCAGAT